>JBEBWQ010000010.1:0-23096 GCA_040392075.1 Microbacterium sp. | reverse complement strand
TCGGCCCCCGAGGCCTCGCCCGGCGCATCGAGCACGGCACCGATGCGCCGCAGGGTGCCGAGCACGCCCTCCAGCCCCGGGGCGAGCTCGGAGAGCACGGTGAAGGGCTCCAGGTAGCGCACGATCACCACGATGAGGGCGATCGCCTCCGGGATCCCCAGTTCGCCGCGCACCGTGAGCACGACCGTGGCGCCGGCGAGGAGGAGGAGCCCCGCCTGGGTGGCGAGGCCGAAGATCAGCTGCCCGGGGATCTGCAGCAGGAGGAGCTTGCGCAGGGCACCGTCCTGGACCGCGAGGGCCGCGCCCGCATGGCTCCGCGCGGGCTCCACGCGCCGGGCGGCACGGAGGGCCTGCTGGGTGCGCGCGAACTCGAGGATGCGCTCGCCGAGCACGGCGTTGCTGTCGCCAGCCGCGCGGTCGGCCCGGCGGGTCAGCCGCCCCGAGCCCCACAGCGCCAGAAGGAGGACGACGACCCCGGCGAGCGCCGCGAGGCCCAGGGGCGCCGAGACGAAGAGCAGGGCGATGCCGAGGGCGGCCGGCAGCAGGATCGCGCCGATCATCGGGGTGAGCAGGTAGGCCATCAGTCCCACCAGGTCCGGACCGATCGCGGCGAGCGCCTGCCGGGCGAGGGAGGTGCGCTCGGCGGTGAACCAGGTCAGCGGCACCCGTTCCAGCCGTTCCGCGACGACCTCGGGGGTGTTGCGGAGCATCGCGAAGCCGACGGAGATCCCGGCGCGCTGGACCACCGCATCCAGGATCCATCCGCTCACGGTCAGCGCGGCGAGCCCCGCCACCCAGCCCCAGGCCCGGGCGGGCTCCGCGCTGAAGAGAGCGGCGACGAGCGGCACGAGCACCACGATCCCCGCCGCGCGCAGCGCCACCGCGAGCACGTTCAGCAGGAGGGTCGCGATCAGCAGCGGCCGCTGCGGGGCGGGGACGAGAGTCATCAGGGTGCGGATCACCGGGCGACCTCCTGCCCCTCGCGCGCCGCCGGCGCGGCCTCCGGGACGGCGCCCGGCACCCCGGCCTCCCAGAGCCGCCGGTATCGTCCGTCCCGGGCGAGGAGCTCGGCGTGCGTGCCCTGCTCCACGATCTCTCCCCCGTCGAGCACGACGATCGTGTCCGCTCCCGTGACGGTGTGCAGCCGGTGCGCGATCACGAGCACGGTGCGTCCCGCCATCAGCCGGCTGAGCGCCTGCTGCACGAGGTACTCCGACTCCGGGTCGGCGAAGGCGGTGGCCTCGTCCAGGACGAGCGCGGGCGTGTCGGCGAGGAGGGCCCGGGCGATCGCGATCCGCTGCCGTTCTCCGCCGGAGAGCCCGGCGCCCTCGCCCCACACGGTGTCGTAGCCCTGCGGCAGCCGGAGGATGCGCTCGTGGATCTGCGCGGCACGCGCGGCCGCCTCGATCCGCTCCGGCGGGGCGCCGGGGACGGCGAGGGCGATGTTCTCCGCGATCGTGCCCTGCACCAGGGGCGTGTCCTGGAGCACGAAGCCGACCCGGGCGTACAGCTCGTCGGGGCCGAGATCGCGGATGTCCGCGCCGTCGACGCGGATGGCGCCGCTCTCCACCTCGTGGAACCGGGCGAGCAGGCCCGCCAGGGTGGACTTGCCCGACCCCGAGGGCCCGACCAGCGCGGTCACCGTGCCCGGCCGCAGGGTGAGGGAGACCTCGCGCAGCACCGGCACGCCGGGACGGTAGGAGAAGGTCACCCGGTCGTACTCGATGAGCCCCGTCCCGCGCCGCCCGGTCGTGGAGGGCCCGGGAGCCCGGTCGACCAGTTCGGTCTCGTCGAGCACCACCTGGATGCGGCGGGCCGCGACGAGCCCGCCGCGGAGCCCGCTCAGCCCGTAACCGATGCCCAGCAGCTTCGATCCGAAGGTGGTGCCGAGGAAGAGGAACGGCAGCAGAGACACCGGGGGCATCGCCCCGGTGGTGATGAGGAGCGCGCCGACGCCGACGATCAGCAGCAGGAAGGTCGCCGGGCGCGTGGCGATGTCCATCAGGATCTTCTTGCTCGTGAACGGGCTCTGCCATTCGATGAGGAAGTCGATGTACTCCCGCACCCGGGCGCGGAAGCCGGAGTCGCCGGCGGCTCCGAAGACCCGGATCACCGGCTGCCCCTCCAGGTACGCGGCGGCCTCGCCGTTCATGCGCTCGGCCCATTCCTGCGCCCGGCCCATGCGGGTCATCGACTGGTAGGTCATGATCCACATCAGCACGATGTAGACGAGCACGGGGAGGAAGAGGACCAGCGCCAGGCGCCAGTCCACGACGAACAGGTAGACGAGCACCGCGAGCGGGGCGACGATCGCGGCCACCGCATCCGGCACGGCGTGGGTGACGAGGTAGTGCAGGGAGAGCACGTCGTCCTGCACGAGCTGCTTGACCGAGCCCGCGCCACGGGCGGTGAACCAGCCGAGCGGGAGGCGGGCGAGCTTGGCGAGGAGGCGCTCCCGCAGCGCCCGGGAGAAGCGCGCGTCGACGAGGTGCAGCCAGAGGGTGAGCGCCGAGCCGAGGAGGATGCCCGCGCCCATCAGCGCGAGCGCGACGGCCCCGACCGTCCACAGCCGCTGCGGGTCGGCTCCGGCGAGCATGAGCCGAGCCAGTTCCACCAGCAGCACGAAGGGCGCGAGCTGCAGCAGCACGAGGAGCCCCTCGAGCACGCCGGCGGCGATGAACGTGCCGCGCAGCGAGGCGAGCAGCCGTGATCCGGCGCTCGCCCGCCACCGCCCGCGGGCGGCGGGGGTCACCGCGGGGAGCGGCGTCGGCGCCTCGGCCGCCGTCTCCTCCGTGTCGGGACCCCGGCGCTTGCCGAAGGCGCGCCCGTGGTACCAGTAGGCCTGGGCGTGGGTCTCGGACCGCGGGAATCCGAAGTCGTCCTTCAGCCGGGCGCGCAGGTGCTTGAGCGACCCGGACTCCGGCGCCACCCAGGCGTACCAGTCCGACCAGTCGCGCACCTCGAGCGCGGCGGCCAGCGACGTGGGTCCCGTCCGTGGCACGCGGTGGACGGCGAGGCGCGGGTGCGCGGGGAACGGCAGCAGCGCGTCCTGCTCGCCGTGCTCCTCGAAGTACAGCTCGATCGGCACCTCTGCGGGGACCGTCTCGACGATCCGGGTCATCGCGGGGAGGGACGCGCTGTCGCCGATGAGGAGATAGCCGCTCGGCAGCTCCTCCGGCACGGTGAAGCTGGAGGATCCGAAGGAGGACGCCTCGATCGTCTGCCCGGGCTGCACGGTGCGCGCCCAGTGCGAGGCCGGCCCCGCAGGCTCGTGCAGCACCACGTCGACGGCGAACTCGCCGGCCTCGGCATCGATCTCCGAGAGCGTGTAGGCGCGCTGATGCTCCATCTCCCCGCCATCCGGATCAGGGAACCAGAACCGCAGCCACGCGGTCGGGGTGACGACGGCGTCGGCGAGGAGCGTCGGTGAGGCCAACCGGATCCGGATGAAGTGCGGCGCGAGCTCCACCCGCTCGCGCACGGTGACCGTGTGATCGCGCGCGCCGAAGCCGCGCATCATCGCCCCCTGGATCCCTCGGGCCATCGCCTGCTCTCCTCCGCATCCGCGGTCCTTATCTAGGAGAGCCTAACCTAATATCCGTCGGAGGAAAGGTGATGACGACCGAGCCCGTCACGGCGCGGGGAACAGGAGGGTTCCGCTCCCGTATCCCGCTCGGGGAGCACGCTCCCTCCCCGCCGCACGGCCGGGGGAAGGAGGAGCCGGAGGAGTCCCCGCCGGCCGTCTACGCCTTGGCGACGGTCACCTCGACCGGGGTCGGGTTGGCGAACAGGTCCAGCACCGGGCAGTTCACGTCGACGGCATCGCGGAGCTGCTCGTAGCGCTCCTGCGTCTCCGGCCCCTCCAGCTCGATGCGCAGGCGGACGCCGCTGAACCCCGGGCGGACGTCGGGATCCTTGCCCAGCAGGCGCGCCGCGTCGAGATCGCCCTCGGCGTGCACCCGGATGTCGTCCAGCTGGATCCCCAGCGCCTGCGCGTAGAGGCGGTAGACCACCACCTGGCAGCCGATCAGCGCGCCGAGCGCGTACTCGACCGGGCTCGCGGCGACGTCGTCGCCCGCGAGCACCGCCGGCTCGTCGATCACGAACTCGTGCCGGCCCGCACGGACCCGGGTGGCCACGCCGCCCTCGCCGACGCCTTCGGCGCGGAAGGTCAGTCGCGACGACGAGCGATCCGCGTCGATGCGATCGCTCCAGGCGGAGCCGGCGGCGACGAGCCGGTCGGCGCGCTCCTGGCCGGTGATCTCGGGGACGGAGACGGAGGCGGTGAGAGTGGTCATGCCCGCGACGCTACCCACGCGCGCACCCGGGCGCACGAGCGGACGCAACAGCCCGTCACCCGGCGTCACGCAGCGTCATCCGCGGGCCCTCGAACACCAGCGCCTCTCCCCCTCCCGCATCCACACGGTCGGCGCCCCGCCTGCGACCCGTACGGACGCGTCTCAGAGACGCGGAGGGTCACCGCGCGACTGCTCGTCCACAGGGACGGGGCGCCGGCCCCGTGTCACCGCCGTCCGCGGACGGACCCCTCCCGGCCTCGGCGGCGCAGGAGCACGAGACCGCACAGGAGCAGTGTGCTCGCGATCAGGGCGAGCCAGGCCGGACCGCCCGTCCCCTCGCCGGTCACGGGAAGGGTCCCCGGGAGCGCGGCGCCTCCGCCATCGGTCGAGCCCGAGCCCGGAGACGAGCCCTCGCCGTCGCCCGACCCCGTTCCCGGAGTGCCGCCCGCACCGGAGGCCGCCGTCACCAGCAGCACCGTCGTGCCGGGCGGGTGATCGTGGCGAAGCGGGCTCTGCAGGATCAGCGAGCCGATCCCGGTGACGAGCGCATACTCCTCATGTGAGCCGCCCGGGTCGAAGGCGACGACGTCGCCCGGCTGGAACCAGGGCGTCGACGCGGCGAGGCCGAGCTCTGCGGGCGTGGAGATCTCCACACGGGTGTCGCCTGCGGCCGCGCCGAGCGGAAGGCCGACGATCGGTGCGACATCGAGCAGACCCGGTGCCCCCGCTGCCAGCGCATCGGACAGCGCGGCGATCTGCCAGGTGCCGCCTGCCGCACCAGGACCGGACGACCGCGGAGGCGCGACCTCCAATCCCTCCTCGATCGCGAGGGCCACGATGGCATCGACCTCGTCGCCCGGCGGATCCGCGGACGCCGTCGGCACGGAGCCAGTCGAGAACACGGAGCCGACCGAGAACACGGAGCCGACCGAGAACGGCGACAGCAGCGCCGCCGCATCCTCCCCCGGCGTGTACTCCTCCAGACCGCCGTTCCCGTCCGGGCGCACGCGCGGCCCCTCCCGGTTGAACTCGTCGGCGAGATGCTCGGCGGTGAGCCCGTCAACCGCGAGGTCCCATTTGGCCGGGAGGAGGAAGAGCATCGACCTCTCCAGCAGATCCCAGCTCTCCTCCCAGCTCGCGATCGCCGCACGGGCGCCGCCGACGTCGGAGAGCAGCTCGGTGGGTCCGCCGCTGATCAGCTGGAAGGTGGAGCTCCTGCTCGTCTCGCCGAGCACGTCCTCATAGGTGCTCAGCCGCTCCTCGAGGTAGCCCATGCGCAGCCGCTGGTCGGGCGCGACGACGATGAGGCCCTCGATCCCCTCGGTGGTGCCGCCGACCGGGATGGCGTGGTCGCGGAGCAGCTTCGCCTGCACCTGCGGATGGATGTAGGTCATCGTCTCGCCGTGCTGCATGCCGATGAACTCCCGCAGCTGCTCGTACACGCGCTTGCGCTTGAGCGGGTCGGTGAGCTGCGTGCGGTCGGGGTTGAGGATGCCGACGATGTCGATGTCTCCGGTGATCCAGCGGAAGTCGGTGCCGTCCGGGCCTGCCATCTTCAGCTGGAAGACCTGCCGCTCCACCCCGAAGTCGTCGATCGTGGTGGTGACGTTGACCTGCGCGGGCCGCATCTCCTTCACCCCGTGGTCGAAGGAGCGCCGCAGCCCCTGCTCGTGGTAGCCGAACTCCAGTGCGACGCCCTCGGTGCGATAGCGCTGGAAGTTCCTGATCTCCTTGGGGAACTCCTCCGCGCGCTGCTTCAGGCGAGCGCGCACCTCGTCGAACCAGAGCGGATCCTCGCGGAGCTCGGGGAAGCGCTGCCGCAGCTGATCCATGTACGCGTCGAGGGAGCGCTCGAACTGGGCCGCGGCCTCGGCACGCAGGGTCGGGCCGATCGTCTTCGACTTCGCCCGCAGGCCCGCCTGCCAGTCGACCGGCGGGGTGACCAGCTCCACCCGCCCGAAGGACTCCGGCGTGAAGCCGAGGTAGGCGACGTCGATCGCGTTGACGTTCTTCGTCTTGATGTCCATCGGCTTCACCCAGGCGAGCGCCCGGTCCAGGAGGTTCTGCGAGATGGGCGAGCGCCCCCGGAAGGCGATGAGGATGTTCTCCGCCGCCGCGATCTCCTTCGCCCGCAGGATGTCGATCTCCCGCGCGCCGTACACGCCGCTGTAGACCTCGGGGATGTCGGTGATGTCCTCGCCGCCCCGGAAGATGCCGGCGGTGGCCGGATCCTTGCCCTCCTCGAGGGCCTTGCGCACCGCGGCGGGAAGCGTCTCCGCGGCCTCCTTCGCCGCCTTCTCCGTCGCCTCCCGGACGATGACCGCAGCCGCGTTCCGCGCCGTCGTGTCGGCGACCGTGCCGAGCGCGATGGCGTGCATCGCGCGCACCTTGGCAAGACCCGCGATTCCGAGGTCGGGGTTCTCCCCGAGGAAGCGGGAGACGAACGCGACCAGCGCCGGATAGTCGCCGGTGGAGAAGATCCGGTCGCCCTCCTGGACGAACTCGGCGATCGCCCCGCCGACCGCGGCGAGCGCATCCCGGCTCATGACGCCGGCGGTCACCCAGGTCTCCAGCTGCACCTCCAGCTCGGTGACGATCGCCTGCCGGGCCTCGGGGTCGCCGGCGAGGGCGCGGAGGCTCTCCCCGATCAGCTGCAGCTTCCACAGCCGCAGGCGCGCGGTCGCGTCGATGCCGGTGGCCAGGCCCCCGGGGACCAGCGCGGCGACGTCCTTGAGCGAGGAGGCGAGGTTCCCCAGGCCCGTGATGAAGTTGCAGCTCGCGTTCTGCAGGGTGCTGGCGACCGTCCCGCAGACCTCGGTCCCGTCCGGCAGCAGCGGGTCGGGGGCGAGCCGCAGCGTGTGCGCGGCGGAGAAACCGTCCTCCTCCGCGATGTGGATGCGGGTGAGGTCGATCTCCACGCCGAGTTCGTCCTCGCGCTCGGGGTCCAGCTCCCACACCCGGACGAGGTAGCGCACCTCCATCGTGGTGGACTCGTCGCTGCGCTGCGTGGCGATGAGGGCGCGGATGTCGAGCGTCTCCCCCGGTTCGACGATGAGCGGATCGATGCCGATCGGCGTCGGTCCGCCGTAGGACGCGGGGGCGAGATAGCCGCCGGAGGCGTTGCCGTCGGTGATCGGGATGGCGACGACGGCGAGGTCGGATGCCTCATCGGTCGTGCCGTCCGTGAGCACGCGATCCTCCAGCAGGTTCGTCAGCGACCCGATCACGCGCACGCCCTGCCCGGACCAGTAGGGGCGGTCCTCGATGTCGAACCGCGCCTCCAGCGCGAGGTGCGATCCGAAGCGCACCTCCTTCGTGCCGTAGCCGGTGGCGAGCCCGCCGGAGTCGGGGAAGCCCTGGACGAAGGCGTCCGCATCGGCGTGCACGTCGCCGGTGGCCTGATAGGTCACCGTGCGGCTGACGCTCGCGCCGGGCGCGATGGTGCCCCAGTTCAGGTCGTAGTTCTCGGCGGCGATCGTCTTCATCGCCACGGCGGAGCCCGTGTAGCGGTTGCGGAAGTCGATCGGCTCCCCGGCGTTGCGCGGCCGGACATCGCGGACGGGCTCGGCGAGCACGTTCGTGACCGTGATGGTCGCCGTCAGCACGCTGTCCTCGTCGTTCACGATGCCGTCGCCGTTGTTGTCCCGCTGGAACTCGGGCGGGTCATCTCCCGCAGCCCCGCCCGGCCAGGCCGTGGTGACCTCTACCAGGAGACCCTTGACGGTCGTGACCCAGGATCCCTCGACGGGGCCTACGGGCCGCCCCGCGGCATCCTGTCCCACCACCGTGACACCGGCACCGGTGCGCCCGGCCTGGGTCACGCGATACCGGTAGACGGTCTCGAAGCCCTCCCCCGGGTCCAGATCCAGGCTCTCCGGCGGGTCGGCGGGCCCCTCCACGAGCTCGAGGCCGTCGCTCTCGTCGACCCAGGCGCCGCCGACCGGTTCGATGCCGGAGAGGGTGCCCACCCCGTCGGTGTCGGCCCGCACCCGGACGCGGAGGTTCACCGCGTCACCGACGGAGAACTCATGGTCGTCTGCGATCGGGTCGCCGGTGGCGTTGACCGGCACGATGCTCGCCAGGAGCGTGGGCGCGGCGATCGTCACCTGCTTGCTCGTGCAGACCGAGGAACCGAGATCCGGCCGGCAGTGCGTGACGGTGAACACGCCGGGCCTGGTATAGACGTGCTGGGGCTGGAAACCGGTGTCGATCGCCGACCCGTCGCCGAAGTCCCAGGTGTGGGTGCCATTCGCATCGTGCGGCTGGAACCAGCGAGTGCCCGGCTCCCCGGTGACCGGCATCACCTCGAAGCCGGTCGGCGGGTCGGGAAGGATGCTCTGGCCCAGCTGCCCGACACCGTGGCAGGAATACTCGAACGCCAACGACACCACCGTTTCGGCCCATGGCAGGGCACCGGCAGACGGCGCCGTCGAAGTCACGCTGTAGCTGCCCGCGCTCAGCCGGGGATAGGAGTAGACGTGATCGTAAATGCCACCGGTGGGGTGCAACTCCCCGGGGATCAGGTCGCTGCTCCACACGAACCCGTACTGCCCCTGGCCGTAGGGGCTCTCGCTGGAGAGGGTGCCGCCCTCGGAACGCGGATAGTGAGGGCTCGGGTCCGACCAGGTCGGCGTCAACGGGTCAGCGCCGGCATACGCCCATCCGACCGACACCCGATGCCCGCCGAAGTTGTGGGTGATGCTCGTGTCGCACCCGGGGCTCGTCGTGTTCGGCCAGGAATACTCCACCGTGAAGCGCACAGGGTCGCCGGCCTGCCAGGTCGCCGGTGAGACGGAGAGAGTCATGGACGCTCCCTCCTCACCGTGCATGTTCGTCACGGTGCCAATGATCCGCTCCCCGGTCGCCTGCGCCGCCGGTGCCGCCACCGCCACGCCCGCCACTGCGAGCACCGCCGTCAGGAGCGCGGCGATCCCGGCGGACAGCCATCGACGCCTCCGCCCTCGCCCCGGCTCCGCTCCCGTGCCAGCCGCCGCTGTCGCCATCGTTCCTCCCGCCGCTCTCCCGCACAGGGCCGCACGGCCCTCCGCCCGACCCGATCCCTGCGCCCGACTCAAGCAGAGCGCCCTAACAGACCACTAACGAGGTGCCGGGCCGGGCCGACCGCGGGCATCCGCGAGAACAGGCGCCCGGCCGGTCGGAGCGTCCCTCCCGGCGGACGGCTCCCGTGCCTCCGGCCACCGACAGTGCCGGGTCGGCGGCGCACGCGGACCTTTTCCGGCAGGATGGACACGGCCGCCTCTGCGCGCCGCCGTCCTGCCGCGGCGCGCATCGCGACCCGCCCGAGAGCGCCCTGCCCGAAAGGTCACCCGTGACGGATACCCAGCCCGCCCGCACCGCCGTCCACACCGCGGCAGCCGGCGACGAGTGGTGGCGGAGCGCCGTGATCTACCAGGTGTACCCCCGCTCGTTCGCCGACAGCGACGGCGACGGGGTGGGCGACCTGCCGGGCATCGCCTCACGCCTCCCCTATCTGCGGAGCCTCGGGGTCGATGCGGTGTGGATCTCGCCGTTCTACACCTCCCCGCAGGCGGACGCCGGCTACGACGTGGCCGACTACTGCGACGTGGACCCGCTGTTCGGCACCCTCGCCGATGCCGATGCCCTCATCGCCCGCGCCCACGACCTTGGGCTGCGGGTCATCGTCGACCTGGTCCCCAACCACACGAGCAGCCGGCACCCGTGGTTCCAGCGCGCGCTCGCCGCGCCGCCCGGGTCGCCCGAGCGCGACTGGTACGTGTTCCGCGACCCGGACCCGGTCGATCCCGCGCGACTGCCCAACGACTGGCCCTCGGAGTTCGGCGGCCCCGCCTGGTCGAAGACACCCGACGGCCAGTGGTACCTGCACCTGTTCGACTCCTCCCAGCCCGACCTGAACTGGGAGAACCCGGAGGTCAGGGAGGCGTTCACCGGCATCCTGCGGTTCTGGCTCGACCGCGGGGTGGACGGCTTCCGCATCGACGTCGCCCACGGGCTGATCAAGGCCGCGGGCCTGCCCGACTTCGGCAGCGCCCGGGACGAGTTCGCCGCAGGCACCCTGCCGACCGGTGCCGCCCCGTTCTGGGACCAGGACGGCGTGCATGAGATCTACCGCTCCTGGCGCCGGCTGCTCGGCTCCTACCCCGGCGATCGTGCGATGGTCGCCGAGGCCTGGGTGCGTCCGCTCGACCGGCTCGCGCACTACGTGCGCACGGACGAGCATCACCAGGCGTTCAACTTCGCCTTCCTGGAGATGGTGTGGGACGCGGCCTCGCTGCGCGCGAGCATCGCCGAGTCCTTCCTGGCCAACGATGCCGTCGGCGCCCCCACGACCTGGGTGCTCTCCAACCACGACGTGATCCGGCACGCCACCCGCCTCGGCTTCACCCACCGGCAGGCCTCCGCCCAGCTGGGGGCCGCCGTCCCGGCGCCGGACCCCGCCCTCGGTCTTCGTCGCGCACGGGCCGCGAGCGCGGTCCTGCTCGCGCTCCCGGGCAGCGCCTACCTCTATCAGGGCGAGGAGCTCGGCCTCCCCGAGGTCCTGGACCTCGCGGACGACGTGCGGCAGGATCCGATGTTCCACCGCACCGACGGCGAGCGGCTGGGCCGCGACGGATGCCGGGTGCCCCTGCCCTGGAGGAGGGACGCCCCCGCCTACGGGTTCAGCCCCACGGGCGCCTCCTGGCTCCCGCAGCCCGAGGTCTTCGGAGCGCTCGCCGTCGATCAGCAGGAGGGCCGGCCCGGCTCCCCCCTGGAGCTCTACCGCACGCTGCTCGCCGTCCGCCGGGAGCGCGCGCTCGGCGCGGGCGGCCTCGACTTCATCGACCTCGGCGACGATATCCTCGCGTTCGACGTGACGACGCCCGCGGGGGCGACCCGGGTCGTCCTCAACCTCGGCGAGGAGAACTGGCCGATCCCGGCCGGCGCCCGTGTCCTCGCCGCCAGCGAGCCCGGAATCGTCGGTCATCTGCCCGTCGACCGCGCCGTCTGGCTCGCCCGGTGACGCCCGCGGCCTAGGATGACAACGGCACTCTGATCAGAGCGCCGCGCACACCCACCCCGCCACCCCGTGGAGCACCATGTCCCAGAGTCTCGAAGTCCGTGGCCTCGACCGCGCCGATCTGACGCTTCCCGACCCCACGCCGGAGACCTTCCGGTGGTGGCTGCTGCACCACCTGCAGTACACCGTCGGCACCGACCCCGAGCACGCCTCGCGCTTCGACTGGCGGATGGCGCTGTCGCACACCCTCCGGGATCGCGCGCTGACGCCGTGGTTCCAGGCGACCCGGCGCACGTGGGCCGAGGACCGCAAGCGCGTCTACTACCTCTCCATGGAGTTCCTCACCGGTCGCATCCTCGAGGACACCGCGATCAACCTGGGGCTGCGCGATGTCGCGGTCGAGGTGATGGACGGACTCGGCCTGGACTTCGCCGACATCGCCGACGACGAGCCGGATCCCGCGCTCGGCAACGGCGGGCTCGGCCGGCTCGCGGCCTGCTACCTGGAGTCGATGTCCACGCTCGGCTGCCCCGCATACGGCTACGGCCTGCGCTACGAGCACGGCCTGTTCAAGCAGCAGTTCGAGGACGGCCGGCAGATCGAGACGCCGGAGGACTGGCTGGTCGCCGACACCCCCTGGAACTTCACCCGCCCGGAGTCGACCTACCCGGTCGGGTTCCGCGGCGAGGTCGTCGAGGAGGGCGGCCGCACGGTGTGGCACCCTCGCCTGCAGCTGCGGGCGGAGGCGCACGACACCCCGGTCGTCGGCTACGGCGGGCGCTGGGCGAACACGCTGCGCCTGTGGGCCGCGATGCCCAGCGCGGACTTCTTCGACCTGCACCGGTTCAACGCCGGCGACATCGCCGAGGCGTCCGAGGCCGAGGCGTGGGCCCGCAGCCTCAGCCGCGTGCTCTACCCGAACGACACCACCGACCGGGGCAAGGAGCTGCGCCTGTCGCAGGAGTACTTCCTCACCTCCGCCTCGGTGCAGGACATCCTGCGCCGCTATCTCAGCACGCACGACGATCTGCGCCGCCTGCCCGACTATGCGGCGATCCAGATGAACGACACGCACCCCGCGATCGCAGGTCCCGAGCTCATCCGCCTGCTCGTGGACGACCACGGGTTCGGGTTCGACGCGGCCGTGGACCTGTCCACGAAGGTGCTGGGCTACACGAACCACACCCTGCTGCCGGAGGCGCTGGAGCGCTGGTCGGTGGGCCTCATGCGGAAGGTGCTGCCGCGCCATCTGCAGATCATCGAGCGGCTGGACGCGCGCGACGCCGCGCTGCACGGTCCGCGTCCCGAGGGCGTGGGCCTGATCGGCGACGACCACGTGAAGATGGGCGACCTCGCGTTCGTCACGAGCCACCGGGTCAACGGGGTGTCGGCGCTGCACAGCGAGCTGATCAGGAAGGACCTCTTCCCCGCGCTCGACGCGCTGCACCCGGGGCGGATCGTCAACATCACCAACGGAATCACCCCCCGGCGCTGGCTGAAGCTGGCGAACCGCCCGCTGGCCCGGCTCATCACCGAGACGGTGGGCGAGGGCTGGGAGACCGATCTCGACCGCCTGCGGGGCCTCGAGCCCTTCGCGGACGACCCCGGGTTCCGCCACGCCTTCGGCGAGACCAAGGGCCTGGCCAAGGCGCGCCTGGCCGACTGGCTGGCCGAGGAGCACGCCATCGAGCTCCCCACGAACGCGCTCTTCGACGTGCAGGTCAAGCGGATGCACGAGTACAAGCGCCAGCTGCTCAACATCCTCTGGACCGTCGCCCGCTGGCAGCGGATCAAGAAGGATCCGGGTGCCGGCTGGGTGCCCCGGGTGAAGATCTTCGGCGGAAAGGCCGCGCCGAGCTACCACGTGGCGAAGGACATCATCCGGCTCATCAACGACGTCGGCACGATCGTCAACGCCGACCCCGACACCCGCCACCTGCTGCGCATCGCCTTCCCGCCGAACTACAACGTGTCCATGGCCGAGCGCCTCATCCCCGCCGCCGACCTCTCCGAGCAGATCTCGACGGCCGGCATGGAGGCCTCGGGCACCGGCAACATGAAGTTCGCCCTCAACGGCGCCCTGACCATCGGCACGCTCGACGGCGCCAACGTGGAGATCCGCGAGGAGGTCGGGGCCGAGAACTTCTTCCTGTTCGGCCTCACCGCCCCGGAGGTCGCGGAGCGCCGCGCCCAGCCCGATCACGCGCGCACCGCGATCGAGAAGAGCCAGGCGATGCGCGACGTCCTCCAGGCGGTCGCCGAGGGCGCCTTCAGCCCGGACGAACCGCATCGATACGGCGGGCTCGTGGACATGCTGTGGAACAGCGACTGGTTCCTCGTCGCCTCGGACTTCGACGCCTACGACGCCGCCCAGGACGAGGTGGACCGGGTCTACCGCGACCCCGAGAGCTGGCAGCGCAAGGCGATCGTCAACGTCGCGCGGATGGGCACCTTCAGCTCCGACCGCGCGATCCGGGAGTACATGAGCGAGATCTGGGACATCAGCCCGGCCCTCTGACCGTCGCTCGTCGCCGGGCCGGCCCGGGTCGTCACCGCGCCGGTCTGGGCCGAGGAGACACGCCGAGGCGAGGACCTGTCGCAGACGGGGCGGCCTCGTCCCGGGGCATCTCCTCCGCCCGGGCGCGACGCGGGGCGGGATCGTCGCGCGTCTCGGGTGAACGGCCGATGACCGCGCGCGGTCGCCGGGGAGAACAAGCGACACTCCCGGGAAACTCGTCCCCGGTTTCTGCTGTCGCACGACTCCGCCGAGTGGTTGGATGAGACCACCACACGGAGGGAGGCGACGATGGACCGCACGAATGCGACGCCGTCGGTGCTCGACGAGGCTGCGGCCCGGCGACTCTCCCAGGGCCGGCACCCCGACCCCTTCGCCGTGCTCGGCCCCACCGACGACGGCCGCCACATCGTCGTGCATCTGCCCGGCGCGGAACGCGTGTGGGCGGTCAACGACACCGACGAGGTGGAGCTCGATCGGCGGCTGCGCACCGCCGCGGTCTTCGCCGGGCCCGCGCTGCCGTACTACCGGCTGCGCGTGCAGTGGCCCGGCGGCGTCATCGAGGAGCGCGAGGATCCCTACCGTTTCGGGCCCGTGCTCGGCCAGATCGACGAGTACCTGATCGGCGAGGGGACGCATCGCCGGCTCTGGGAGGTCCTCGGCGCGCACTGCATCACCCACGAGGAGGTCGACGGGGTCCACTTCGCGATATGGGCGCCGAACGCGGAGCGGGTCTCGGTCGTCGGGGACTTCAACGGCTGGAACGCGACCGTGCACCCGATGCGCGCCCGCGGCGCCACCGGCGTCTGGGAGATCTTCCTGCCGGGCCTCGCAGAGGGCACGGTCTACAAGTACGACATCCTCGGCAGCGGCGGGCAGCGGCTTCCGCTCAAGGCGGACCCCGTCGGCTTCGGCAGCGAGCACCCGCCGGCGACCGGCTCGGTGGTGCGCCGCCTCGGACAGCACGACTGGCAGGACCGGGAGTGGCTCACCACGCGCGCGGAGGTCAACGCGGTCGACGCGCCGATGAGCATCTACGAGGTGCATCTCGGCTCCTGGCGGCGGGTGGCCGCCGATCCTGAGCACGGGCAGCCCCGTGACTTCTCCGAGGACGGGCGGCGCCCCCTCTCCTACCTGGAGCTAGCCGCCGAGCTCGTCGACTACGCCGCCGATCTCGGGTTCACGCACATCGAGGTGCTGCCGATCAGCGAGCACCCCTTCGACGGCTCCTGGGGCTACCAGCCGATCGGACTGTTCGCCCCCACCATCCGCTACGGCACGCCGCAGGAGTTCGCCGCCTTCGTCGACGCCGCGCACGCGCGCGGACTGGGGGTCATCGCCGACTGGGTGCCCGGGCACTTCCCCACCGACCAGCACGGCCTCGGCCGCTTCGACGGCACCGCGCTCTACGAGCACCGCGACCCGCGCGAGGGCTTCCATCCCGACTGGAACACGCTGATCTTCAACTACGGCCGGCCCGAGGTGCGAGGCTACCTGGTCGCCAACGCGCTGTACTGGCTGGACGAGTACCACCTCGACGGGCTGCGGGTCGACGCCGTCGCCTCGATGATCTACCGGGACTACTCGCGCCGGGCCGGCGAGTGGATCGCCAACAGCGACGGCGGCCGGGAGAACTACGAGGCCATCGCCTTCGTCCGGGAGGCCAACGTCGCGGCCGCCGCCGAGCACCCGGGCGCGGCGATGACCGCCGAGGAGTCCACCACCTTCCCCGGCGTCACCCGCCCCGTGGCGGAGAAGGGCCTGGGCTTCGACTACAAGTGGAACCTCGGGTGGATGAACGACTCCCTGACGTACTTCGGCAAGGACCCCGTCTACCGCAGGCACCATCACAACCAGCTGACCTTCGGGATCACCTACGCGTTCAGCGAGAATTTCGTGCTGCCGATCAGCCACGACGAGGTCGTGCACGGCAAGGGCTCGATGTACGGCCGGATGCCCGGCACCCACGCCGACAAGCTCGGCAACCTGAAGGCGTTCTACGGCTACATGTGGGGCTACCCGGGAAAGAAGCTGCTGTTCATGGGGCAGGAGTTCGGCCAGCCCGGTGAATGGGACTACCGCACGGCGCTCGACTGGGCGGTCCTGGACGACCCCGGCCACGCCGGGGTGCAGGCCGTCGTCCGCGACCTCAACCGGCTCTACCGCGAGCAGCCGGCCCTGCACCGGCGCGACGCCGACGGCCGCGGCTTCCAGTGGCTGCTGGTCGACGCGGTTGCCGAGCAGGTCTTCGCCTGGCTGCGCCGCGGTGCGCCCGGCGACCCGCACGTCGTCGTCGTGCTCAACCTCACCCCGGTGGAACGCACCGGCTTCCGGGTCGGGTTCCCCGTCCCCGGCCGCTGGATCGAGGCGCTCAACACCGACTCGGCGTTCTACGGCGGCGGCGACCGCGGCAACGCCGGTGCGATCGAGACGGAGGACGTCCCGGTGGGCACCGAGGCGCAGTCGGCGCTGCTCACCCTTCCCCCCCTGTCGGCCATCTATTTCGTGGAGGAACAGCCATGACACCCGCACCTGCATCCAGCTCCCCGCTCCGGCTGTCCAGCCAGGCGATGGCCTTCGTGCTGGCGGGCGGTCGCGGCAGCCGGCTGGAGGAGCTCACCGACCGGCGTGCGAAGCCCGCGGTGTACTTCGGCGGGAAATCGCGGATCATCGACTTCCCGCTGTCGAACGCGCTCAACTCGGGCGTCCGCAAGATGGCCGTCGCCACGCAGTACAAGGCGCACTCGCTGATCCGGCACATGCAGCGCGGCTGGGGCTTCTTCCGGGCCGAGCGCAACGAGTACCTCGACATCCTCCCCGCCAGCCAGCGGGTCGAGGAGTCCAAGTGGTACCTCGGCACGGCCGACGCGGTGACGCAGAACATCGACATCGTCGACGACTACAACGTGAAGTACGTGATCATCCTCGCCGGTGATCACGTGTACAAGATGGACTACGAGATCATGCTGCGCCAGCACGTCGAGTCCGGCGCCGACGTCACGGTCGGCTGCCTGACCGTGCCGCGGGAGGAGGCCACCGGCTTCGGCGTCATGCACGTCGACCAGGACGACCGGATCGTCGACTTCCTGGAGAAGCCCGCCGATCCGCCCGGGATGCCCGAGGACCCGGACAAGGCCCTGGCCTCCATGGGCATCTACGTCTTCGACTGGGCCTTCCTGCGCGAGCTGCTCCTGGCCGATGCCGAGGACTCCGGCTCCAGCCATGACTTCGGCCACGACATCATCCCCGCGATCGTGAAGGGCGGCAGCGCCCACGCGCACCGGTTCAGCGAGTCCTGCGTGATGAGCGGCCTGGAGACCGAGCCCTACTGGCGCGATGTGGGGACGATCGACGCCTTCTGGCAGGCGAACATCGACCTGACCGAGTTCATCCCCGCGCTCGACCTGTACGACAACGCCTGGCCGATCTGGAGCTACGCCGAGATCACGCCGCCGGCGAAGTTCATCCACGACGAGGAGGGCCGCCGCGGGCAGGCGGTCCAGTCCCTCGTCTCGGGCGACTGCATCATCAGCGGCTCGGACGTGCACAACTCCCTGCTGTTCACCGGCACCCGGGTGCACTCGTACTCTACCCTGGACCACGCCGTCATCCTGCCCTCGGTCGACATCGCCCGGCGCTCGCGGCTCGCGAACTGCGTCATCGACAGCCACGTCCGCATCCCCGAGGGACTGGTGGTGGGCGAGGATCCGGAGGAGGACGCGAGGTGGTTCCGGCGGACGCCGGGAGGCATCGTCCTGGTCACCCAGCCCATGCTCGACCGCCGCGCGGCGGTCCTGGAGGGCTGAGGGTGGCCCGCCGCCCGCGGCGCGTCCTGTCCGTCGCCTCGGAGTGCGTGCCGCTGCTGAAGACCGGCGGGCTCGCCGACGTCGTCGGCGCGCTGCCCGGCGCCCTGGCACCGCTCGGATGGCAGTCGCGGGTCCTCCTGCCGGCCTATCCGGGACTGCTGGACCGGCTCGGCAGGAGCCGCCGGATCTGGCGCGACGGCGACCTCTTCGGCGGTCCCGCCGCCGTCCATCACGGCACCCACCAGGGCCTGGACCTGCTGCTGCTCGACGCGCCGCACCTGTTCGACCGGCCGGGCGGCCCCTACAACGTCGACGGTCACGACCACCACGACAACCACGTGCGGTTCGCCGCGCTCTCCTGGGTCGGCGCCCGTCTCGCGATCGAGGGGACCAGCGACCGGTGGCGGCCGGACATCGTGCACGCGCACGACTGGCAGGCGGGGCTCGTGCCCTCCTACCTGACCTATGCCGGATCCGGCATCCCCAGCGTGATGACGATCCACAACATCGCGTTCCAGGGCGTCGTCGGCGCGGACCAGCTCGACCGGCTGCGCCTGCCGACCTGGGACTTCCATGCCGACGCCCTCGAGTACCACGGCCTCGTCAGCACCCTCAAGGCGGGCATGGTGCACGCCTCGCGGGTCACGACCGTCAGCCCGACCTATGCGGAGGAGCTGACCAGTCCCGCGTTCGGCTTCGGTCTCGAGGGGGTCGTCGCGGCGCGACGCGCCCGCGGGGAGATGAGCGGAATCGTCAACGGCATCGACACGGACGTCTGGAGCCCCTCCGCCGATCCGCACGTGATCCCGTACTCCGCCGTCGAGCCCGCGGCCAAGGCCGCCAACCGGCGCGCGCTCCTGGAGGAGTTCTCGCTCCCCGAGCCCGCGGGCCCGCTCGCCGTCGTGGTCACCCGTCTCACGCATCAGAAGGGCGTGGACCTGCTGCTGGAGGCGCTGCCGTGGTTCATCGAGCGCGGCGGGGCGGTGATCGTGCTCGGCTCGGGCGATCCGGGCTACGAATACGGACTCGGCGAGCTGAGGGAACGGTATCCGCACGCCGTGGGACTGCGGATCGGCTATGACGAGCCGCTCAGTCACCGGCTGTACGCCGGCGGCGATCTCGTGCTCGTGCCCTCGCGCTTCGAGCCGTGCGGACTGACCCAGCTGTACGGGCTCAGATACGGAGCCGTCCCCCTCGTGGCCTCGACCGGCGGGCTGCGCGACACCGTCACCGATGCCTCCCCGGAGAACCTCGCGGACGGATCCGCGACCGGCTTCGTCTTCGGGCACATCGACGCGGGCGGGCTGGGATTCGCCCTCGGCCGGGCCGTCGACCTGTACGCCGACGCCGAGGCCTGGGCGCGTCTGCGGGCGCAGGCGATGCGCGCACCGGTCGGCTGGGGCCCCTCCGCCGCGCGCTATGCGGAGCTGTTCGCTAAGCTGGCGCCGTGATGCGCAGGGTGACGACCGGGCGACCGTGGCCGCTCGGGGTCACCCCGGATGCCGATGGCATGAACGTCGCGGTCTGGGCCCCCGCCGCCACCCGGGTGGAGATGTGCGTGTTCCCCGACGACGCCGGGACCGAGGAGCGGATCCTGCTCCCCCACTGCGATGGCGGCATCTGGCACGCGCACATCGCGGACCTCGGCCCGGGCACCCGCTACGGGCTGCGCGCCGACGGACCGCACCGGCCTGCGGAGGGGCTGCGCTTCAACCCGGCCAAGCTCCTCATCGACCCCTACGCCCGGGCCCTGGAGGCGCCGCTGCGCTGGCACCCGCTGATGTCGGGCTACGCCGTGGGCCCGGAGGACGACCTCACCGTCGACGAGCGGGACAGCGCCCGGGTCGTGCCGAAGTGCCTCGTCACCGTCCCCACGAGCGGCCCCGATCCCGCCTCGAACCGGCCGCACCACGCGCTGGCGGACCTGGTGATCTACGAGACGCACCTGAAGGGGATCTCCGCCACCCATCCGGATGTTCCCGAGGAGCTGCGCGGCACCTACGCCGGCATGGCGCACCCCGCGATCGTCGCGCATCTGACCTCCCTCGGGGTGAATGCCGTCGAGCTGCTCCCGGTGCAGGCCTTCCTCGACGACTCGTACCTCGTCGGCAAGGGCCTGAGCAACTACTGGGGCTATCAGCCGATCGCCTGGTGCGCGGCCGAGCCGCGCTACGCCCGCACCGGTCACGGCGTCGACGCCGACGCCGACCTGCGCCGCCTCGTGCACACCCTCCACGAGGCGGGGATCGCGGTCATCGTCGACATGGTCTTCAACCACACCGGGGAGGGCGACGAGCTCGGCCCGACGCTGAGCCTCCGGGGCCTCGACAACACCGGCTACTATCGGCTGCTCGACGGCGGACGGCACTATGTCAACGACACCGGTACCGGCAACACGGTGGCGGCGGATCGGCCGATGGTGCTGCGCCTGATCCTCGACAGCCTGCGCCACTGGGCCTCGCACTTCGGCGTCGACGGGTTCCGCTTCGATCTCGCGGCCACGCTCGGGCGCACCGCGCACGGCTTCGATCCGAACGCGGCGTTCTTCCAGGCGGTGCGCCAGGACCCCGTCCTGGCCGAGGTCATCCTCATCGCCGAGCCCTGGGACATCGGGCCGGGAGGGTATCAGCTGGGGCACTTCCCCGCCCCCTGGTCGGAGTGGAACGACCGCTTCCGTGACGCGGTGCGCCGGGCCTGGCGGGGCGACGCCCTGGGGCAGGTCGGCCTGGGGTCGCGTCTGCTGGGGTCGGCGGGCCAGTTCGACCACTCCGGTCGCCGCACCACCGCCTCGGTCAACTTCCTCACCGCGCACGACGGGTTCACGCTGGCCGACGTCGTCTCGTACGCCGCGAAGCACAACGAGGCCAACGGCGAGCAGGGCCGCGACGGCCACTCGGACAACCATTCGGACAACCTCGGGGTCGAAGGCCCCACCGGCGACCCCAGGATCGTCGCGGCGCGCGCCCGCCGGGTGCGCGGGATGCTCGCGACGCTGCTGGTCTCGCAGGGCGTGCCGATGCTGCTGGCGGGCGACGAGCTGGGCAACAGCCAGGCCGGCAACAACAACGCCTACGCTCAGGACAACGAGATCGGCTGGGTCGACTGGTCCTGCCCCGACCCCGAGCTGCCCGGGCTGGTCCGCCGGCTCATCGAGGTGCGCCGGCGCCTGCCCGTGCTGCGTCAGCGGACGTTCCTTCACGGCCGCACACGCCAGGACGGGCACCGGGACGTCGTCTGGCGACAGGCCGACGGCTCCGCCCCGACGCACGAGGACTGGCACGATCCGGGCAATCGCACGATCGCCGTGGTGCTGCGCGGCGCCGCCGGAGACCCGCAGGGGGAAGCCCTCGACGACGTCGCGTTCGTGGTGCTGAACCTCGGCGCCGACACCGAGGTCCGTCTCCCGGAGCTCGACGACGGCCGGCGCTGGGGCATCCAGGTCGACACCGCCCGCCCCGAGGCGACCGGCGAGGCCGGAGAGCACTACCCGATGCGGGAGCAGTCGGTGGCGGTCTTCTCCGCCGGCTGAGCCGGAGCGGATGGGACGGCGCGGCGATGCTCCGTCCCTGCCGAGGCAGCGCATCGATCCTGGTGCCTCTCAGCGGCGTTCGTCCCCGGAGCGACGGCAGAGCCCTGGATCGGACCGATGGCCGGCGCGTCAGCCGACGATCGGCTTGGTGCGCATCGCGCCCATCCAGGTCGCCACCAGCACCGCGGTGACGGCGCCGGCCGCCATGATCGCCGCGAGCACGACGATCTGGAACCGTCCGGCCTCCAGCGGTGAGATCCCGCCGAAGATCGCCCCGACGAACGCCCCCGGCAGCACGACGAGCCCGGTCGTCTTCGTCTGATCGATCGAGGGGATCAGCGCTTCCCGCACCGCGTTCCGCGCCAGGCGGATCGTCGAGGTGCGGGGCGTCGCCCCCAGGGCGAGCCAGCCCTCGACCTCGTCCCAGTGATCCACCGCGGAATTCCTGAGCGCGCGTCCCGTCAGCGTCGCGATGCTCATCGCTCCGCCGATGACGATCGCCCCGATCGCCAGGAGGTACCGGGGAGCAGGCTCGAGGGCCCCCGTCGCGAAGACGATGAGCAGGGCCGTGCCGGCGCCGGCGGCGATCGACGTCGCCATCATCGTCACCGCACGCGGCGAGCGGCCGATGCGCCCCACCGACACCCCGACCGCGACGGAGAACATCACGAGCAGGGCGACGCCGATCCATCGCACGTCGGCGATCACGCCGGTGAGGATCACGCCGATGACCGCGAGCTGCACCGCGCCCCGGACGATCGCGACGGCCGGGGTCCACATCCGCGGAACCCGGAACACGGCGAGCACCGCGGTGGCCACCGCCGCCAGCACCCCGACCCCCAGCAGCGAGGGCAGGATGTCGGCGTAGGCGGTCACGCTGGGAGCCTACCGGTCATGCCCGGGGCCGGTGCACGCGGGTTATCCTGTGGAGGGAGCGCCACCGCGACGGACGGCGCCGGACCGGCGGAGTGCGGGACCGGGAGCACGTCCGCGGCCTTCCCCGCGGGGCTCCAGGAGGGGTGGCGAGCGCATGAGCGAAGCATCGGAGCATGCCCGGCTCACGCTGGTCGTCGCAGACTTCGCGATGGTCGATTCCCAGGGCAAGGTCAACATGGTCGGCGCCGGCGTGTCGGTGCTCGGCTTCGATCCGGCGAAGAGGACCACCAGCCGCTTCTCCGTGCTGGCCCAGGCCGACGTCCCGGCCGCGCTGAGCCCGGTGGTGGCGTCGATGGAGCTCGCCCTGCTCCGCGACGGGGAGCCGGTCCTCATGCCCGGGAAGACGGGACCCCAGGCGATCCGCATCGGTCAGGCCGCCTCCTTCGAGAAGCCGCAGATCTCCGGCCCCCTCGGCCTGCGCAACCGCCTGTCCTCCCGCCAGCAGATCATCCTCGACTTCAACACCGGCCTTCCCCTCGTCCCCGGCACCGCCTACGAATGGGTCTTCCAGCTCGACGGCGACCAGGACCACGGCATCCGCTGCCCCATCGCCGTGCCCGCCGCCCCGACGGGCCCGGTGATCGGCTAGAGCCGGGCTCCGCGAGCAGCCCCCGACGCTCAGCACCCGGTCCGGTCGGGACCAGACCACCGTGAGGCGTCGGCGAAGCGGCGATGATCGGGGCCACCGGTGAAATCGGTCCGTATCCGAAACACGGCCGCGACGGAGCCCTCCCCAGGACAAGCGGGGACGAAGAAGCCCCTCGGTCCCACGCTTCCGCAGGATCGAGGGGCTTCCTCACAGTGACAACGGCTGGTGGAGCTGGGGGGGGAATCGTCCCCACCGCCACTCCACACAACGCTGACGCGTTGCGCGGAGCCTCTGCGGCATGGGCCCACTCACGGCCCCTCATCCTCCACGTCGTCACGATATCTCGACACCCCTGCGGGGTACCGAGATCTCGTGGAGCTGGGGGGAATCGAACCCCCGTCCAACGCTGAGTCTCCACGCCTTCTC
>JBEBWQ010000009.1:0-23256 GCA_040392075.1 Microbacterium sp. | reverse complement strand
GCGTGCCCTCGGCGAGCACTTCCCGGCCGGCTCCGGCAGCCCCGCCTACGCGGCCGTCGAGGAGGACCTCCTGCAGACCGCGGCCGACATCCTGCTGGCGCACGACGGCGTCGACGGAGTGGCGGTGCTCAGCGCCGATGCGGCGTCGGGCTCCGCCCCCGTCACCGCCGACGGGATCGCCGCCTACGGCCCGCCGGGAACGCCGGCACCGGAACCGACGGTCGTGGACGGCGGCGTGATGCTGCAGGCCACCCTCATCGACGCAGCCGATTCCGACGCCGCCCAGCAGACCGTGCGCGAGCTCCGCGAGGCCTTCGCGGCCGAGGGGATCGACGTCCTCGTCGGCGGCGTCACCGCCACCGCGATCGACACGAACGACGCCTCCATCCACGACCGCACCCTCATCATCCCCGTGGTGCTGCTCGTGATCCTGCTGATCCTCATGCTGCTCCTGCGCTCGATCGTCGCTCCGGTGCTGCTGGTGCTGACCACCGTGCTCTCGTTCGGCACGGCCCTGGGGGTCGCGGCCGTGGTGTTCACCCACGTCCTGCACTTCCCGGGGGCGGACCCGGCGGTGCCGCTGTACGGCTTCGTCTTCCTCGTGGCCCTCGGGATCGACTACAACATCTTCCTCGCCACCCGGGTGCGCGAGGAGGCGCGGCAGCACGGCACTCGGGAGGGGATCGTCCGCGGGCTCTCGGCGACCGGCGGGGTGATCACCTCGGCCGGCCTGGTGCTGGCGGCGACCTTCGCGGCCCTGGCCGTGATCCCGATCCTGTTCCTCGCGCAGATCGCCTTCATCGTCGCGTTCGGCGTGCTGCTGGACACCTTCCTCGTGCGGGCGCTGCTGGTCCCCGCCCTCCTGTACGACATCGGTCCGGCGGTGTGGTGGCCGTCGAGGCTCAGCCGGATGCCGTCGCCCCGCTGAACCGCTCCCCCGGAGACCACCGGAGCGACGGTCGGGCGCGACCGGGCCCTCACTCCGGGCGGGGCCCCTCCTCCGCGGCGAGGGCGCGGCCGATGCGCAGCTCGCTCGGCGTCAGTCCGTACATCTCCTCCAGCGCACGGCGCATGCTCACCGTCGAGCCGAACCCGGCCTGCGCGGCGATCTGCCCGATGCTCCGCTGGTCGTTGCGGGGGTCCTGGAGGAGCGACCGGGCGATCCGCGAGCGCTCCCGCCGGATCTCGGCGGCCACCGACGTGCTCGCCTCGGCGAACACCTGCTGCAGGTGACGCAGCGACGCGTCCACGGCCTGCGCCACGCGGGCGGGATCCAGGCGCACATCGCCGCTCTCCCGGGCGATCACCGCGAGGGCGCGATCGCGCAGCACGGCGCGCGGCGTGCCGCTGTGCCAGCTGTCGCCCTGACGGGTCCGCAGGAGAGCGCCGGCCATCTCCAGCACCATCCGGTCGACCGTCAGGCTCTCGCCCGGCGAGACCGACTGCTCGCTCTGCACCGCCTGCGCGAGGAAGGCCCGCATCGACTGCTCGGGGAGGGTGAGGCTGTCGTGGATCGCGACGGTGTCGCTCAGCATCGGCACCGAGGACAGCAGCTGCGTGCGCGGGATGCGGGCGAGGACGAAGCGCCAGGGGCCGGTGAACCGCACCCGCTGCGGCAACCCGCTCGGGGCGACCATCAGCGGACCGCGCGAGGAGGACCACACCCCGCGGTCGAAGAAGGCGAACTCGCCCTCCTCGACGAAGATGATGTCGATCGTGGGCTTTCCGGGGATGGAGGCCCGCCGCTCCAGCTCGGAGCCGGACCCGCTCGCGGCGATGATGAGCACCTCGCCGAAGGCGCGCACCCGCGCGCTCATCCCCAGGTCGTCGCCGACTCCGCGGATCCCCTCGCGCAGGAGCTCGCGGTTCCGGAACTCCGTGATCGACCGCTGACCGACATTGACCAGGTCGGCCACCTGTTCATCCCTCACCGGGCCACGATAACAGGGCCCGCACCGGAGCCCCGGAGGCGGATCGGCCCGCCGGGATCGCGGAGGGGCCGGCTCCCGGACGCGATCGATCGCGCGGAGGGATCCACGATCGCCCGGCGCCGCACCCCTCGGGCGCTCCGGCTGCCGAGGCCGTCGGGGAACCGCCGCATCGTCAATACCGTCGGCGCCGATCCCCTCATCCCCGGAACGATCGCCCCGGGCACTCCACCGCGACGCCTCCCGCGGCGGAGCGCCCGCGCGCGTCCCATGATCCGCCCACTCCCCGAAGGACAGACCGGTCCCCTCCGTGCAGGCCGGGGGACGGGCCGCCTACGCTGGACCCATGTGCGCAGGATACGGGCTCGGCGGAGGGCCCCGCCAGGCCGATCCGGCCTTCGATCTCCTGCCGATGGACGAGGAGAGCAATCGTCTCCTGCTGACGGAGTGGATGCGGGAGAACGCGCATCAGGCCCGCATCACCGGCGTCCGGGCACGCAACCTCAACCCGGTGATCCACGCGGCCGGTGACGAGCGCCGGATCGATCTCGCCTGGTGGTGGCTGCACCAGGGCGGCCGGCCCGCTCCCTTCAGCGCCTTCAACGCGCGGGACGACCGGCTGCTGCGCTCCTGGTGGGCGCCGTTCCAGCGCCGTGCGCTGCTGCCGGCGACCTGGTATGACGAGAAGGGCCGGATCTTCGCACTGCCGGACGACGCCCTATTCGGGATCGCGGCGATCCTCACCGCGACGCCGCAGCCGGTCGGACCGGATCTGCTGAGCTATGCGATGGTGACCCGTGACGCGGTCGGCACGGCAGCCGAGACGCATCCCCGGATGCCGCTGCTCCTCCCCCGCGAGCTGCACGACGCCTGGCTCGACCCCGCCCGGCCGGGCGACGCCGATCTCGTCGCCGCTGCGGTCGGCGGCTCCGAGCGGCTCTCGCACGCCGTGGAGGTCATCGACGCGCCCGTGGCGCAACCGACCCTGTTCTGAGCCGCCGGCGCCCCGTCCCCTCGGCGCATACCGTCGATATCCGGCCGTTCTTCCCACACTTCCCGACACGGAGACGGGAACGGGGACAGGGCGCGGACGGCGACGAGGCCGCCCGGTCAGCCGGCCGGGACCTCGTACCGGCGCGGGGTGCCGAAGCGGTGCGCGGTGATCGACACCGCCTGCTCACGGAGGAACGGCAGCAGCTCGATGCGGCCGGCGGTCACCACCTCGCCGTCGTACACGGCGATCGCCGGCGATCCGCCCACCAGCGGGGCGATGTCGGCGAGGGTCGTCCCCAGCGCGCGCACGCGTCCGCCGGATCCCGCGAGCGCGCGGGCGCGTGCGGCCCAGCGGGCGTCGTCCTCCACCTGCACCGAGACCCCGGCGCCGGCCAGCTCCGCGCGCACCGGGTCGGCCAGGGGCGCAGAGGTGCTGATCACCAGAGGGGCGCCGGCGCGCAGCCCGGCGGCGGCCACGCGCAGCACCTCCGCGCTGCCCGCCGCCTCGACGCGGATGGTCACCGGCAGCGCCCGGTAGCGGAACACGTCCTGCTCGACGGCGAGACCGGTGCGGTCCTTCGCCACGCCGAACTCGTCGCGCCGGGCGGCGATGTCGGAGGCGAGCGCCGTGCGCAGCCACGCCTGCTCCTCGGCGGTCGTGCCGGCGTCGCGGGCGGCGCGCAGGATGCCCCGCGTGAGGGCGTCGTCCTTCTCGAGGGTCGCCGCGGACGGCGCATCCGTCCAGCGCCCCAGGCCGACGAGGTAGTTCGGGCCGCCGGCCTTCGCCCCCGCGCCGACCGCGGCCTTCTTCCATCCGCCGAAGGGCTGCCGCTGCACGATGGCACCGGTGATGCCGCGGTTGACGTAGAGGTTGCCCGCCTCCACGCGGTCCAGCCACCGCGCGATCTCGGCGTCGTCGAGCGAGTGCAGCCCGGAGGTGAGCCCGTACTCGATGCGGTTGACCAGGGCGATCGCCTCCTCCAGGGTCGCGGCGGTCATGATGCCCAGCACCGGCCCGAAGTACTCGGTGAGGTGGAACTCCGACCCCGGCTGCACGCCGTCGCGGATGCCGGGTCGCCAGAGCCGTCCCTCCTCGTCGAGCCGCTCCGGCCGCACGAGCCAGCTCTGCCCGGGCTCGAGCGTGGTGAGGGCGCGCTGGAGCTTGCCCTCGGCGGGGCCGATGAGCGGGCCGATCTGGCTGGGGGCCTCCCACGGCCGGCCGACGCGCATCGAGGTGACCGCGTCGATCAGCTGACGGCGGAACCGCTCCGATGTGGCGACCGATCCGACGAGGATCACGAGCGAGGCGGCCGAGCACTTCTGGCCCGCGTGGCCGAAGGCGGAGAGGGCGACGTCCTTCGCGGCGAGATCCAGGTCCGCATGCGGGGTGACGATGATGGCGTTCTTGCCGCTGGTCTCTGCGAGCACCGGCAGATCGGAGCGGAAGCTGCGGAACAGCTCCGCGGTCTCATAGCCTCCGGTGAGGATGACGCGCTCCACCTCGGGGTGGGAGACGAGCCGCCGGCCCAGGTCGCGGCCGTCCAGCTGCACGTACTGCAGCACGTCGCGGGGCACGCCGGCGTCCCACAGCGCCTGCACCATGACCGCGCCGGAGCGGCGGGCCTGACGTGCGGGCTTGATGATCACCGGGGAGCCCGCGGCGAGCGCGGCGAGGGTGGAGCCGGCCGGGATCGCCACCGGGAAGTTCCACGGCGGGGTGACCACGGTCAGCCGTGCCGGGGTGAAGCGAGCGCCGTCGACGCTCTCCAGCTCGCGGCCGAGCTCGGCGTAGTAGTGCGCGAAGTCGATCGCCTCGCTCACCTCGGGGTCGCCCTGGTCGATGGTCTTCCCGGCCTCGGAGCCCATCACCTCGAGCAGCTCGGCCCGGCGCGCCTGCATCATGTCGCCGGCCCGATGCAGGATCTCCGCCCGCTCGCCCGCGCTCAGCGCCCGCCAGTCCGCTCCCGCCGCCGCGCCGCGCTCGATCCGCGCATCCAGGCTCGCCTGATCGGCGAGGGTGTTCTCCGCGACGACGTCGTCACCCAGCTCCGAGTCCTGCATCCGGTCGAGGATGCCCCGCGCCCACCGGCGGTTCGCCGCGAGGGCCGGGTCGCTGTCGGCCGTGTTCTCGAAGCCGTGGCGGGGCGCCATCGGCTGCGGGGCGGTCCGGTCCTGGATGCGGTTCGAGCCGGGCACGTCGACGGGGATTGTCTCGACCGAGGCGAGGAAGCGATCCCGCTCGCGGGTGAACAGCGCCTCGTCGCCGTCGAGGTCGAACACCGCCGACATGAAGTTCTCCTGCGAGGCCCCCTCCTCCAGACGCCGGATGAGGTACGCGATCGCGACGTCGAACTCCTTCGGGTGCACGACCGGCGTGTACAGCAGCAGGCCGCCGACCTCGCGGCGCACGACGGCGGCCTGGGCGGTCGCCATGCCCAGCAGCATCTCGAACTCGACGCCGGCGGTCACCCCGCGGCGCTGCGCGAGCAGCCAGGCGAGGGCGATGTCGAAGAGGTTGTGCCCGGCCACGCCGATCCGCACCGCGTCGATGTTCTCCGGGCGCAGCGCATAGTCGATGACCGCCTTGTAGGACGAGTCCGACGCCTGCTTGCTGTGCCAGGTGGCGAGCGGCCAGCCGTGGATCTGGGCGTCGACCTGCTCCATGGGGAGGTTCGCGCCCTTCACCACGCGCACCTTGATGGCCGCTCCCCCGCGCGCGCGACGGGCGCGCGACCACTCCTGCAGGCGCATCATGGCGCCGAGGGCGTCGGGCAGGTAGGCCTGCAGCACGATGCCGGCCTCGAGGGTCAGGAACTCCTCGCGGTCGAGGAGCGTGGTGAAGACCTCGAGTGTGAGGTCGAGGTCCTTGAACTCCTCCATGTCGAGGTTGATGAACTTCGCCCCTCCCCGTGCGCCGGCCGCGATCCGGAACAGGGGCGCGAGGGCGTCGACCGCGTGCGCGGCGGCCTCGTCGAATGCCCACGGGTTGTGCGGGGCGACGGTGGAGGACACCTTGACGGAGACGTAGTCGACGTCGTCGCGCTCGAGCAGCCGGCGGGTGCCGGCCATGCGGCGGGCGGCCTCCTGCTCGCCGAGGATCGCCTCGCCGAGGAGGTTGATGTTGAGGCTGATGCCCTCGCCGCTCGCGCGGATGCGACCGATCGCGGGGCCCAGGCGCGTGTCCGTCGCGTCGACGATGAGGTGGCGCACCATGCGGCGCAGCACGCCCCGGGCCATCGGCACGACCGGCCAGGGCAGGAGCGGGGCGACGGCGCCGCCGACGCGGATGAGCGCGCGCAGGGGCGCGGGCAGGAAGCGCGGGATGAGCGGCACGAGACCGCGCAGGTTGCGGGCGGCGATGCGGAGGTCCTCGGGACGGACGACGCCGTCCACGAAGCCGACGGTGAAGGCCAGGCCGTGGGGGTCGCTCAGCACTCCGGCGAGGCGGCGGGCTGCGGCGTCCTGCGGGACCTCCGCGCTCTCGGCGAGCCAGCGCCGGACGAGGGCGACGGCCTCATCGGCCAGTCCCCGGTCGAGCCCCGGGCCGCCCGGGGGGAAGGGCGCGGCGAGAGGGGCGGTCGAGGGGGGAGTGGGAGACTCGGTGCTCATCGTGATACCTCTGCGTTCGCTCGTGCCGCCGGACGGGGACGACAGCGCCTCCGCCCCGCCCCGCTCGTAAGGAACCAGACGGGAGCGCACTGCCCTGACTCCAGGGTGCCTCGTTCGGACAGATAAGAAAATCAGTATCTTTTGAAGAGTATCTTTCACTTCTACCGAATGGTGGGCTCATGTGGGACCTCAACCGCCTGCGGCTGCTGCGCGAGCTGGAGCTGCGGGGAACGATCACGCAGGTCGCCGCCGCCCTGCGCTTCAGTCCCTCCAGCGTCTCCCAGCAGCTCGCGCTGCTCGAGCGCGAGGTCGGGGTGCCCCTCCTCGAGCCGGACGGCCGCCGCGTGCGTCTCACGGCGCACGGCAAGGCCGTCGCCCAGCACGCCGAGGAGATCATCCGCCTGCAGGAGCAGATGCGCGGGCGCCTGGAGCAACTGCGCGGCGATCCGCCGAGCGTGCACATCGCCTCCATCGAGTCGGCCACCAAGGCGCTTCTCCCCCGCATGCTCGACGCCCTGGCGGCCGGCACGCCCGATGCCGCCGGCGTGGACGTGCGCATCACCGTCGTCCCGCCGGAGCACTCGCTCGGCGAGCTGGAGACCCGGCAGTACGATCTGGTCATCGCCGAGCAGTACCCCGGCTACTCCCGCGAGCGGCGCGAGGGCATCCACTACCTCCCGCTCGGAGACGACCCGATCCGCATCGCGATCCCCCCGGACGGCGCCGAGCGGTCGATGGCGGAGCTCCGCGACCACGCCTGGGTCATGGAGCCGGAGGGCTCCGCCTCACGCAACTGGGCCGTGCAGCAGTGCCGGCAGGCCGGCTTCGAGCCCGACGTGCGCTTCGTCGCCACCGATCTGGACGCCCATGTGTCGCTCATCTCCACCGGTCACGCCGTGGGCATCCTCCCCGACCTCATGTGGGCGGGACGCGCGGCCCCGGTACGGCTGCTGGAGCTGCCGCTGCCGCTGCACCGCGAGCTCTTCACCGCCGCGCGGGCCTCGCGGGCGGACGCGCCCGGCATCGTCGCCGTCCGCCGGGCGCTCGCGGCCGCTCTCTGATCCCGTTTCCCGCAGCAGGCCGTGCCGGCGTCCCCGACCCCCGCACGGGTTCTGGGCTCGGCCGTCCACGCGCCCTTTCCCTTCCCCCTCCGGGCCCCCTTGTTCGGGCCGGACGCCGAGCGCATACTGGGACGCGGATGCCGACGTCTCGCCGGAGGAGGCCCGAGGTGCAGAAGATCATCCCGAACGTCTGGTGTTCCCGCACCGCGGAGGAGGCCGGGGCGTTCTACGCGACCGCGATCCCGGGCTCCGCCTCGCGGGTGGAGTCCCGGTACCCCGAGCACGGCCTGCTCGACTTCCAGCGCGACTTCGCCGGCGCCCCGCTCACCGTCGCGGTGGACCTCGCCGACCCGCGTGGCGCCACGACCCGGATCACTCTCATCAACGCGGGCGACGAGTTCTCACCGAATCCCTCGATGTCCTTCATCCTGAACCACGACCCGCTGCTCTTCGACGGCGACGAGGCGGCGGCCCGCACGCGCCTGGACGAGACCTGGGCACAGCTGGCCGAGGGCGGCAGCGTCCTCATGCCCCTCCAGGAGTATCCCTTCAGCCGACGCTACGGATGGGTGCAGGACCGCTACGGGGTGAGCTGGCAGCTCATGCTCACCGATCCGGAGGGCGACCCGCGCCCCTTCGTCATCCCCTCCCTCCTCTTCGGCGGCGACGCGCAGAATCACGCGTCCGAGGCGATCGGCCTCTACGTCTCGGTCTTCGAGGACGCCGAGGCCGGCAACCGCTTCCCCTACGGCCGGCAGACCGGGCCGGCGACGCCGGAGGCGCTGATGTTCGGCGAGTTCCGGATCGGCGCGCAGTGGTTCTCGGTCATGGACTCGGGGGTGGAGCAGGACTTCTCCTTCACCTGCGGGATGTCCCTCCAGGTCGACTGCGCCGACCAGGCCGAGATCGACCGCCTCTGGGATGCGCTCTCGGCCGTGCCGGCGGCCGAGCAGTGCGGCTGGCTCGCCGACCGCTTCGGGGTGAGCTGGCAGATCGTGCCGGCGGACATGGAGGCGCTGATGAGCCGCCCCGACGCCTACGCGCACGTGATGACCATGAAGAAGATCGTCATCGCGGACATCTAGGCGGCGATCACCGAGGCGGCTCTCCGCCGGAGGTCTCGCGTCAGCGGATCCGCTCTCGGATTCCCGGGAGGACCCTCCGGCGATGACCCCGGATCACTCGGCCGGATTCGCCGCCGGCGCGGCCGCTGCGCCCGGACGATCCCGGTCCTCGGCCCCCTCCTGCGCGGATCGCTCCGCCTCGACCCTGCCGAAGGCGCGGATCCGATCGCCGAGCGAGGAGATCAGCGTAGCCGTGACGACGCCGACGATGAGGATCCCGCCGATCATCAGCCCCACCGCGAAGGTGCGGCCGAGGACGGTCACGGGCACGAAATCGCCGTAGCCCACCGTCGCGATCGTCGAGAAGCCCCACCAGACCGCATCGCCGAAGTTCACGATGCTCGCGTGCGGGGCCCCCTTCTCCGCCGTCCACACCAGGTAGGAGGAGGTGTAGACGAAGAGGAACGCGAACAGGATGGTCACCACGATGTAGCGCATCCGGATGCGCGCCGCGTCCCCGTGGCGGAACACGGGCAGCCGCCACACGTACACGAGGATGAGGAACGGTCGCAGGAGCGGCAGCGCGATGCTCGCCAGGTCGAAGGCACGCGAGCGGAGGAACATCCGCCGTGCGGGCCCCGCCTGCACCAGGCGGATCAGGTAGTCCAGGATGAACCAGGCCCACAGCCCGATGATGAGGAGGGCCGCGATCCCCTGGACGACCAGGTCCGGATGGGGATCGACCCAGAGCAGGGTCACGCAGCCGACGAACAGCAGCGAGCCGATGAAGAGCGGCCAGGCCGTCCGGTCCTCCCAGCGGGCGACCCGCGCGAGCGCCTCCTCGGCGGCGGGTGCGCTCGCCGGCGTCCTCCCCCGTCTCACAACCCGGTGGGGAGCACGACGCTCGCCTCCGCCGTGAAGGCGAGGAACGTCAGCGTCTCCTGCAGGTAGAGGCGGATCCCGTGGGCGTCGTGCGAGAGGTAGCCGATCGAGAGGTCCTGGCCCAGGTGCAGCTCGTAGTCGCCGCCGCGCTGCGAGACCAGGAGTGCCCCGTCCAGCGCCGGCGCCCAGATGATCTGCCCGCCGTCGCGCAACTGCCGTTCCAGGTGCGCACGCACCGGGGAGCCGTGGTCGGTCTCCTCGTCGACCGCGGTGAAGAGATCGGAGGACAGCAGCAGGGAGTAGGGTCCCTCGACGCCCTGGAGCCGGAGCGTGGACAGGGCGCGGCTGACCGCGTCGGGCAGCTGCTGCACGCGCTCAGGGAGGATCACGGGCGGGTTGGAGCTGCCCGGCGCGATCCCGCCGATGCCGGCCGAGGCCAGGCCGCTGAACACGGTGCGGTCCTCGGCGAGGGCGATGGCGCGGGCGGCGTCCTTCACCGGCTGCCAGTCGGAGTCCTCCGCGCCGCGCTCGACGTCGTCCACCGCCTCGCGGGTGACGGTGAAGGGCACGCGCAGCTCGATGAGCGGCTGCACGAGGCGCTGGTGCACGCTCACCCCGGGGTCGGCCGACTCGATCTCGCGCACGTGACCGGTGCCGACGGCGGAGAAGCCGAAGCCCTCCGGGCCGACGGTGTCGACCACGCGACGCCCGGCCAGGTTGCGGATGAAGGTGCGGCGCGCCTCCTCCTCGATCTGCGCCCAGGCGGCGTCGGAGACGGGGGCCAGATCGCGATGGAGATTGTTCATGGGATCCTCCGATTCACAGGCGGTGGAGACTGCCGATGCCGAGGCTGCCATCGGCGACGGGTGCGGGGGCCTCGGTCGGGGCGTCCTCCGGCGGAGTCGCCGCGGCGGCGCCCTCCTGCGGGAGGACCGGGTCTTCGAGGAAGTCGGCCGGGGGCACGTAGAAGAGGGTTCCGGTCACGGCCCGGGAGAAGTCGAGCACCCGGTCGTGGTTGCCGCGCGGCTTGCCGATGAACATGTTGCGCAGCATCTGCTCGGTGATCGCGGGGTCGGCCGCGTAGCCGATGAAGTAGGTGCCGAACTCGCCCCCGGTGAAGCTGCCGAAGGGCATGTTGTCGCGCAGGATGTCGAGCTCGTTCCCGTCGGCGTCGGTGACGGTGTTGAGGGCCACGTGCGAGTTGGACGCCTTGTCGGCATCGGGGATCTCGATGTCGGTGAGCTTGCGTCGGCCGATCACCGTCTCCTGCTCCTCGGTGGAGAGCTTCCGCCAGGCGTCCAGGTCGTGCAGGTACTTCTGCACGATGACGTAGCTGCCGCCGGCGTGCTCCGGGTCCTCATCGCCGATGTACACCGCCGCCGCCGCTTCGTCGCCCTCGGGGTTCTCCGTGCCGTCGACGAAGCCGAGCATGTCCCGCTGGTCGTAGTAGCGGAACCCGTGCGTCTCGTCGACGACGTCGGCGGATCCGGCGAGGCGGATCATGACCTCCTGCAGGAGCGAGAAGCAGAGGTCCATGCGCCGCGAGCGCACGTGGAAGAGCAGGTCTCCCGGGGTGCTCGGCGCGTGGTGCACGTCGCCGTGGAGCTCGATGAAGGGGTGCAGGCCCGCGGGCCGCGGGAGGTCGTACAGCCGCTCCCAGGCGGTCGCTCCCACTCCGACCACGCAGCTGAGCTCGTCGTCGGGGCTGCCGAAGCCGACGGCGCGGACGATGCCGGCCATGTCCGCGAGCAGGTCGCGGGCCACCCCCTCCGCACCCGGCCGAACCGTCACCACGAGGAAGAGCGCGGCGCGCGCCGGGGGTGCGAGAACGTGCTGCATCTTCGCGACCCTGCCCGCTGTCTCGGCCCCCACGTCGTCCCCTTCCGTCAGACGGCTCTGGTACCCTCACACTAGCGCCGCCGCCCGCCCCCTGCGCCTAGGGAAATGCCCTCTTTCCCGCCGCGGAGGCAGCGGCGTCGGCTCCTGCTCCGGGCGGTCCCGAGTCGCATCGGGCCGGGAAAAAGGAGATACTGAGGGCTGGGGTGGGAGCCAGATCACTGACGCTAGGAAGACATCATGCCTCGTTCCCTCCCCTCTCGCCGCGCCGCCGGCGTCGCCGCCTCCGCCCTCGTCCTCGCGACCGCGCTCACCGGCTGCTCAGCCCTGTCGGGGCTGTTCGGGAGCCCCGCGGCCCGGGACTCCGACACGAGGGAGATCGTCGAGGCCGGCAACCAGTCGGCGTTCAGCATGCTCGTCGGGGACTGCTTCAACGACACCACCGGCGAGGAGCTCTCCGAGGTCCCCGCCGTGCCGTGCAGCGAGCCGCACGACAACGAGGTGTACTACATCTTCGACCTCGACTTCCCCGCCTGGCCCGGCCAGACCGAGATCCAGAACGCCTCCGACGCCGGCTGCATCGCGGAGTTCGCGGCCTTCATCGGCAAGCCCTACGAGGAGTCGACCATCGACTTCTACTCGCTGATGCCCAGCCAGGGCTCGTGGGAGAACATGAACGACCGCGAGGTCATCTGCTCGGTCTGGGACCCGGCCGGCCTGGTCACCGGCTCGCTGAAGGGCGTCGCCCGCTGACTCCCCTCGCAACGGGAGCGCGCCCGCACTGAGCGGCCGGGACCGGGACGAAGCGACCCCCTGAGGTCAGTTGCTCATCACCCGTTTGCGGGCGCGCTCCATCGACCGCTGCGCCTTCTTCGCCATCCGCCGACGGGTCTTCTTCGCCTCGGGACTGGTCCACAGCCGCTCGATCTGGTGCCGGAGGTCCTCGTAGTTCTTGCCCCGCGACTTGGCGGACTCCACGCCCACGAGATAGGCGGCGATCACGAGGATCGCCACGATCACGATGTTCTTCATCGGACAAGCTCCTTTCAACCGGCCGGTCCCTGCCCGGCGAGGGACGTATGCCGCACCCTCCTCCACACCCGGCGCACTGTCAACCCCCTTGCGCCGGGTGGGGAACGGGGTTCGACTGGCCTCTCGCACGAGCGCCGGCCGGCTGGCCTCCACGGGCCACCGCCGGAGGAGAGGAGTCCTCATGGACCACGACGTCCCCCGGGACCGCGACCAGGATCCGGACCACGCCGACGGGACCCGTCCCGCCTCCGGCGAGAGGCCGCGCGCGAACGCCGTCGATCCGGACCACGACCGTGCGTCCGACCGGGCGGAGCCCTCGGCGTCGGTCGATGAGGGCCGGTCCGGCGTCGTCCCGGCGGGTCGCGCCGGAGCGGACAGCGGGGCCACCCCGCTGGTGTCGATCGACGAGGAGAGCGAGGCCGAGATCCCCGACCGGAGCAGTCAGAACGACATCGCCGGAGTGGGCCCGCGGCCGGGTGGAGACGGGAGGAGAAGGGCGGACTGAGCGTGGCGCCCCGCCCCCTCGCATCGGCTAGCGATGAAGCGGAGCCCGGTCAAGGGCCTTCTCCCCGGCGAGGGGAGCGCCCAGACTGACCTTCGCACACGACAACCGGAGGCCACCATGTCCACCGCTCTGCTCTCCCCTCCCCCCACCGCGACGCCCGCGCTGCCGTTCGCTCCCCGGGGACCGCTCAGCACCGCCGTGCGGGACGCGCTCACCGAGGGTGCTCCGCTCCGGCACGGCCGGGTGCTCGCCCACCGTGCGATCGCCCGCGCCGAGGACGTCGTGCGCGACGACGACGTGCAGACCGCGCTCTTCCTGCTCTACGCATCCGCCTACGGCGCCTTCCCCGCGCTGCGCGACGACCTCGAATGGGATCCCGCGCTCATCGAGGTACGGCGGGTGCTGGAGGCCGCGTTCGAGGCCGTGCTGCGCGAGCGGGTGCCGAGGCCGACGCTCCCGGAGCCGGGGCCGGACGCCGTGGCCCGCGCGCTGTTCGCGCTCGCCGAGGCCGACGCCGGTCCCAGCCCGTCCCGATACCTCGCCCGCGAGGCAACGACCGAGCAGGCGCTCGAGTTCCTGATCCATCGCTCCGTGTACACGCTGCGCGAGGCCGATCCGCACTCCTGGGCGATCCCCCGGCTGACCGGCGCGGCCAAGGCGGCCCTCGTGGAGATCCAGTCCGACGAGTACGGCGGAGGCCGGCCCGACCGGGTGCACGCCGAACTGTTCGCCCGCACGCTCCGCGGGGCGGGGCTCGACGACGTCTACGGCGCGTACATCGATGCCGTGCCCGCCCTCACGCTCGCCTCGCACAACATGATGTCGATGTTCGGCCTCAACCGCCGGCTGCTCGGCGCCATCGTCGGCCATCTCGCCGCCTTCGAGATGACCTCGTCCCTGCCCAACCGCCGCTACGCCGCCGGTTTCCGGCGCCTCGGCTACGGCGCCTCGGTGACCGAGTACTTCGACGAGCACGTGGAGGCCGATGCGGTGCACGAGCAGATCGCCGCGCGCGATCTCGCCGGCGGCCTCGCTCAGGACCGGCCCGACCTGACAGCCGACATCATGTTCGGCGCCGCCGCCTGCCTGGCGATCGACCGCTGGACGGCGGAGCAGCTGATGGACGCCTGGTCGGCCGGGCGCTCCTCCCTGCGGGCGGGGTGGGGCGATGTCTGAGGACCTCTCCGGCCCCGTGCATCCCCGCCACGCGGAGGTCATCGTCACGCCCTATCCGGACGGTCCCCTCCTCCTGCGCGGTGCCTTCGCGCTGCGGACGGTCGAGGGCGAGCCGATCCCACAGCGGCGGCGCACCGTCGCGCTCTGCCGCTGCGGGCTGTCGGGGATCAAGCCGTTCTGCGACGGCACGCACAAGCAGGCCGACTTCCATACGGACGACTGATCACGGGCCGTCCGGGCGAGGGACCGGCCACGAGCTCAGCCCGACGGGGCCTCTCCCTCAGGGTGTCCTCCTCCACCGCGATGTCGGCCTCCAGCTCCCCCTCGGTGGCCTCGCTCCCGCCGAGCGGCGGTTCGTCCGGGTCGTGTTCCTCCGCGCGCCTCGGCTCCGGGGGCTCGTCGTTCTGGGGATTGCTCATCGTCCTTCTCCCTTCCGTCCCGACGATAGACGGCGGCCGCCCCGCCGTCGCGGGGGTTGTCCCGGCCCCCCGGAGTGCTATCCGTGCCACCGACGGTCCCTCCCGATGCACCCGTGGGGCTCCGAGCCGCGATCCTTGCGAGACGGGCGTCTCCCGCCTCGGTGCGGAAAGCCCCGACGCGCCGGCGAGTCCTGTAAATCACCTGCGAACCGGCGCTTTCCCCCATCGATCGGGTAAGGTGGAGAGCAGAGCCCCGCGAAGCGCCGCATCGTTGCGCCGCATCTCTTCATCCGGTCGCTCGAATCCTTGCATGCGCGCCCCGCCGCAGAGGCCCGGCCGCTCCCGAACGAATCGATTACCTATCTCTTCTGCAGTCTCTCTTCTTCCCCGCCTCCTCCTTCCTCCCCGCATCGACGTCTCCGCACCCCTCGACACGCCTCAGTGGCGGCAGGCGGCCGACGACGTCCATGTGGCCACACGGAACGGCGAGTTCGCCGGCTTCGTGACGGCGGACGGCGCGCGGTACACCGTCCACGATCACCACGGGATGCCCGTGGGGATCGAATCCTCCCTGGCGGAGGCGCAGAGCCGTCTGGCCGCGCATCCGCTCTCGTCCGATGCCTCCGATCTCGCCACCCTGCGGGCCGGACGGCACTCCCCAGCTCCACGGCGGCGCCGCCGTCGTGGTCTCTCGGATCACTCCCGTGGTCCCGCACAACGAAGGAATGACGTTATGGCCACTGGCACCGTCAAATGGTTCAACTCCGACAAGGGCTACGGGTTCATCGCTCCCGATGACGGCTCTGAGGACCTTTTCGCGCACTTCAGCGCCATCGCCGGCAACGGACACCGCAACCTCGAGGAGAACCAGAAGGTCGAGTTCGAATCCGTTCCCGGCCAGAAGGGCCCCCAGGCCGCGAACATCCGCGCGCTCTGAGCGAATCCCTGCCACGACGGGCGACGCCGGCCTCGGCCGCGTCGCCCGTCGTGCTCTGCCGGGGCGACACCCGCGCGTACATACGGGTTCCGGCATATGGCCCGGCGTACGGTGGGAGAAGCGATCGGCGCCCGCCTTTGGCTTCACCCCCGCTCCTTCGGGTGCCGGGCCAACGACAGGGGCCGCGCAATGTCCTCCACCCTCTCTGAGAGCACGGGCTCCGAGACCACGAGCCGTCTCGGACCCGTCCGCCAGACCTATGCCCGTCGCGGGGACTTCCCCTCCGCCGCGCGCGCGTACGTGCAGGTCTCGCAGGTCGTGAAGGAGACCGGTCTCCTGCGGCGCGCGCCCTGGTTCTACGCCATGGCCGGCGCCGTGCTCGCGGTCTGCTTCGGCGGCGCGATCACCGGGTTCATCCTCCTCGGCGACAGCTGGTTCCAGCTCCTCATCGCCGCCGCGCTCGGCATCCTGTTCACCCAGGTCGCCTTCCTCGCCCACGAGGCCGGCCACCGCGTGATCCTCGGCTCCGGGCCCGCCAACGACCGCCTCGCCCGCGTGCTGGGCGCCGCCGTCGGGATGAGCTACTCCTGGTGGGACTCCAAGCACAGCCGCCACCACGCTAACCCGAACCGCGTGGGCAAGGACCCCGACATCGAGGTCGACACCATCTCCTTCCTCGACGAGGACGCTGCGAAGGCACGCGGACTCATCCGTCTGATCACCCGCAAGCAGGGGTGGTTCTTCTTCCCGCTGCTCACGCTGGAGGGACTGAACCTCCACTTCCTCAGCATCAAGCACCTCGTGGGCCGCGAACCGGTCAAGGGCCGCTGGCTGGAGCTCGGCATGCTCGCCGCACGGTTCGCGATCGTCCTGACCCCGATCTTCCTGCTGCTCCCCCTGGGGATGGCCTTCGCCTTCTTCGGCGTCATGGTCGCCGTCTTCGGCGTGTATATGGGAGCCTCCTTCGCCCCGAACCACAAGGGCATGCCGGTGATCGACCCCGAGGCGCGCCTCGACTTCTTCACCAAGCAGGTGCGCACCTCGCGCAACATCGGCGGCGGCTGGTGGGCGACCTGGCTGATGGGCGGGCTCAACTATCAGATCGAGCACCACCTGTTCCCGAGCATGGCGCGCCCGCACCTGGCGAAGACCCGCGAGATCGTGCGGGACTACTGCAACAGCCACGACATCCCCTACACCGAGACGTCGCTCCTGCGCTCCTACGCCATCGTCATCGAGTACCTCAACCGGGTCGGCCTCGCCGCCCGCGACCCCTTCGAGTGCCCGATGGTCGGGCAGTACCGACGGGTCTGACGGCACGCGCCGCTCGTCCACCGACTCAGGAGATGCCCTCCCGCCGCACGGCGAGGGGGCATCTCTGCGTGTGAGGGCTCCTCCGACGCCCTTCCGGCCCCGGGGCGGGCGGGGGTGATATTCGGCGCGACCCCGCACGTCGGATCGTCGCGCGTGCATAGGATTGCCCCATGGCGCACGGGGATGTGCAGGGGGAAGCGGCTACGATCACGGGCGTGGTCGACCGGCCACGCCTGTACCAGGTGCTCGACTCCCCGCTCGTCCGGGTGTGCGTCGTGCAGGGGCCCAGCGGATCCGGCAAGACGACGCTGGTGCGCAGCTGGGCGCTCCAGAAGACCGACGATCAACCGATCAGCTGGATCTCGCTCAACGACGGCCTGACCAGCCGGCCGGCGTTCTGGCAGCACGTCGCCCGCAGCGCCTCGCGCATGGGAGACCTGTCCGAGGAGACGGCGAACGAGATCGAGAGGCAGCTGGGCGCCGCCGTCGACCCGGTCCGGATCGCCACCGCCGTGCTCGCGGACGCCGGGCCGGTCGTCCTCGTCTTCGACGCCTACGAGCACCTGGGCGAGGTGATGCCGGAGATCGACGACGACCTCGCGAGCCTCCTCGCCGCCGCCCCCGAGCTCCGCATGATCATCACCACCCGCTCGGACACGCGGATCACGAACCTGAGCCCCTCGGGCCCCGGCGTCGTACGGGTGATCACCGCCGGCGAGCTCGCGCTCACCCCCGACGAGATCCGCGCCCTGATCGCCGCGCAGACGGGGATCGACGACGCGCGTCTGGCGTCCTCCGTCGCCGGCGCGACCAAGGGGTTCGCCCTCACCGTCCGCGCCGTCGTGCTCACCCTGGCGCAGCTCGGCCGGATCCCCCGCTTCGACTCCGCCGAATGGAACGCCGTGGTCGCCGCGCGGCTGGAGTCGCTCCTCCCGGACGCGGCCGCCGTGCAGTTCGTCACCGACACGAGCGTCCCGCCCTACATCGACGTGGAGCTGGCCCAGCTCCTCAGCGGGAACCCGGATGCGCCGGCCCTGCTGGACATGCTGGAGCGCAACGGCTTCGGCCGGTGGATCCCCTACACCCGCCACCGGCAGGTGTTCCAGTACGTCGAGACCATCCGCGACACCTTCCGCCTGCGCGCGACCGACGACGCGGAGCGCTACCGTCGCGCCTGCGTGACCACGGCCGTGTGGCTGCTCGAGAACGAGGAGGTCGTGGAACAGGCGCTGCAGTTCGCCATCGACGGGGGCGACTACGCGCTGGCCGACCGGGTGTTCGTCTCGGTCGTGATCAGCAACCCCGACAGCTACATCACCGACCGCTTCCTCTCCACCCTGCAGAAGGTGCCCGAGGCAGCGCTCAGCGAGTATCCGATGCTGGCGTTCGGGCTGACCCTGGCGCTGGCCGGGAACCCGGGCCTCCGCGCCCAGGCGCCCCGCGTCGCGCGGATCGCGATCGACTCCCCCGCCCGGCCGCCCTACATCGAGCCCGCCGTCGACGCCTTCTCGCATGAGAGCATGCGGGCGATCGCCCATCGTCTGGCCTGGCGGTTCCGGGCATCGGCCGAGGCCGCCGCGGAGGTGCTGCGCACGACCGCCGTCCTCGAGGCGGAGCCGCCGGCCGAGTTCCGCGAGCACATCGGCACCGTGCTGCGGCAGCTCTCCTACTCGCTCTTCCAGGGCGGCAGGATCGAGGAGGCCATGGCGGCCATCGACCGCTCGGTCGCCCTCTGTCCCACGCAGACGACCCGGAACTTCTCCACGGTGTACGCGGCCGGCTTCAGCGCCTTCGTCGGCGACATCTCCGGAGCCACGGCGCTGTCCTCGTCGATCGATCCCGAGGCATGGCCGGTCGAGCTGCGGCACACCTATCTGAACGGCCCCGGCCTCATCGCCGAGGGGTACGCCGCCCTGGACCGCTTCGACTTCACCACCGCGGCGAGCCTCGTGCGCGACAGCGCTCCCTTCCTCCCCGTGGCGGAGTTCTGGCCCTTCCTCGCCGGGATCTCAGTCACAGCCAGGCAGGGGCAGGGACAGGTCCTCGCGGAGGCCGAGCGGGTGACGCGGGCGCTCTCCGGCACCGTCCCGCCGCCCGGAGTCGGCGACAACATCGCCACCGAGCGCCTCCACGCGGCCCTCGCCCTCGCCTGGCTGGCCGCCGGCGACCCCGCCCGCGCGACGCAGGCGCTGGACGGGCAGCCCGGCGACAGCCCGTTCCTCGCCTTCGCCCGGATCGCGCTGCTGCTGGGCATCGGCCGCGACCGCGAGGCCCTGCAGCGGGCCCATGCCCTCCTCGACCTCCCCGGCCACACCGTCCGCACCCTGGCCGAGACCCGGACCTTCGGTGCGGTGGCCGCGCTGCGGCTGGACGAGCGGGAGCAGGCCCGCTCGTGGCTCGCCGCGGGCGCCGTGGCCTGGGAGAGCTCCGGACCGCGGGTGCACGTGGCCCTTCTCGCCCCGCGCGACCGCCTGCTCCTGCGGGAGTTCGGGCGGGAGCAGGAGGCTGTCGGGCTGCAGCGCTACCTCGAGGTGCCCCCCTCGGAGCTCCCGCTGGGGACGCCCGGCGACGTGGCGCTCACGAAACGCGAGCGGACGGTGCTCGCCGCCCTCGCCGCGCACGACAGCGTCCGCGCCGTCGCAGGGGCGCTGTTCGTCTCCCCGAACACGGTCAAGACGCACCTCGCCTCGATCTACCACAAGCTCGGGGTCTCCTCGCGGCAGTCCGCGCTCGCCGTCGCGCGCGGCCTGGGCCTGCTCGATCACACGCCGCCCACCGCATAGCGCCTCGCCTTCCGATGTCTCACCGCGTCGGCCCAGGCTCCCGGCGCGCAGGAGACCGGTGGGACGCGCATGCCGGGGCGGCACGGTTCATCCGTGTCCGGGTCAGGCGCGCGCAGCGAGATCCGGAGGGGCCGATTCCGAACGACCCGATCCCGGTCCCTCCGCCCGGCCTCGTCATCGTCCGTCCCCGCGACCACGCCGCACCGCGCTGCGGCGCGTCCACAGGCACCGTCGCAGGAGAGGGAGCGCGTCAGTCCGCGGCCGGCAGGCCCGGGACCGGCTCCGCGGCGATCTCCTCCGGCGCGATCTCCTCCGAGGCGGTCCCGTCCGCCGCGACCTCCTTCGCCCGCCGGCGAGGCACCCGGGCCGCGCGCTTCACCGTGCGGGTGACCGCGCCCGCGCCGGCGACGATGCTGCCCCCGGCGACCCGCGCGCCGTGCAGGAGGCGCGTCTCGATCTTCTGCGCCCCCTCCTTCGGCTCGAGGCCGGGGGCGAAGTCCCGCGGTGCCGGTCCGAACCCCCGCCGCGCGGCGGAGACCACCCGGCGGCCGAGGATGTGGTTTCCGGCGCCGCCCACCGCCGCGCCGATGCCGAACGGCAGGGCCTTGCCGAGGAACGACGCCCCGCCCACACCGCCGAAGTGCCGGAGGAAGGCGTGCTGCAGCCGGTCGAGCACCGGCCCGATCATGTTGCGCGGCAGCGTCTTGGTGATCACCTCGCCCCAGAACGCCGGGCGCGTCGCCCCCTTGCCCGTGGCCTGCCGCGCGAACTGGTTCACCAGGTTCACGCCGTCCTCGCCCAGCATGAGCGTCATGACGAGCAGCCGCGCCCGGTCGGGGTTCTCCACGGGGATGCCGTGCACCTCCGCGACGGACTGCGCGAACAGCGCGGTGCTCTCCAGGAAGCCGATGGTCTCGACCCCGGAGAGGGCGAGGGTGACCGGCGTGCTGATCGCCGGGATCACGGCGGTGGCGCCGACCGCGGCCCCTCCCCCGGTGATGGCGAGCAAATAGCGTCGCTCTAGCATGCGCACCACCTGATCCGGTGCGGCGCCGGGGTTGCGGAGCCGCACGCTGCGGATGTGCGCGAGGACGACCGGACGCTGCACCGCGAGCGCGCGGTCCAGCGCGCGGACGAACAGCGGATGACGTGCGGCGTCGTCCGTCCCGTGCCCCGCGACCGGGTGCGGCGTCGAGGCGATCTGCGGCATCTCGGTCATGGGTCGATTGTAGGAGCCGGGGCCGAGCCTCCGGCGCGAACGCGCGCACGGGTTCGGCCGGCCTCCGCACGATGCGTCGCCGCCGACCTCCGAGGTCGTGCCGGGTACGGGCCTCGCTCGGCGGAAAAGGGAGGGCGAGGGGAACGCCGCCGGCCGGCGGCACCGTTGACGCCCGCTCCCGGCGATGCCAGGGTGGACGGCAAAGGAGGTGCCGTCATGCGCGAATACTCGTTCGTCAGCATTCCCGTCACGCGCCGCCGCGAGGGTACCGCACTCGAGAACGACCACCGCGATGTGATCCGCGAGCGGGCCGCATCCGGCTGGGAGTTCGTCCAGGCGATCCCCTTCGACACGCACGCGCATCCGCATCTCGACCTGGTGTTCTCGCGAGAGGTAGGACAATGAAGCATCCACTCCGCCTGCTGCAGGCGTTCACGCTGCTCTGCGCCGGACTCTTCGGCCTGTTCGTGTTCCTGGGCAACCTCATGGACTACGACTCCAACTATCAGTTCGTGCAGCACGTGCTCTCGATGGACACCACCTTCGAGGGCAATGCGCTCATGTGGCGCGCGATCACGGCCCCCTGGGTCTGGACGCTCGGCTACATCGGCATCATCGTGGCCGAGGGCGCCTTCGCGCTCATCGCGATCGTCGGCGCCGTGAAGCTGTTCCTCCTCCGCGACGCCGACGCGGCGGCCTACGACAGGGCCCGCGCATGGGGCTACACCGCCTACGCCCTGGGCTTCGCGATCTGGTTCCTCGGCTTCATCGTGATCGGCTCCGAATGGTTCGCGATGTGGCAGTCGAGCACCTGGAACGGCAAGGACACCGCCATGGGCATCGTCACCCTGTGGGCCGGCTTCGCCGTGCTCCTCGCGCTGAACGAGCCGACGCGGGCGGGGGCGTCACGGAAGTAGGACGACCACGCCGCGGAGATGTCCGAGGCCCGGGCGAGAGGAACGCTTCTCACCCGGGCCTCCGTCCTCTTGCCAGGGATGGGAGCGGCGACGCCGTCCTCCGGCGAGAGGGAAGCCCCGTGCCCGGCGCGAAGCCGGCCGCCACTCGCAGATGCCCTCTCCGCCGAGGCTACCCATTCGCCTCCGGCGTGCCGGGGCCGGGACGGACCTCCGCGTCCTCCGCGATATCGATCCGCGTGACGCCGTCCTTCTCCGTCACCTCGATGCGCGCGGCGGCATCCTCCTCCGTCGCATCCGGCGCCGTCGTCAGCTGATCGTGGCGCTTCTCCTCGAAGCTCTTCTCCTGAGATCCCATTCGTCACTCGCCTCCTCATTCCTTCTCCGGTCTACCGTGTCGCACCGCGCTCCGCACTCCCGTTGACGAGGGGACGGGCGGACGCTACGCGGCGCTCCGCACCCCGCCGTGATCAGCGCCCCGAGGCCGCGAGGTGCCCGTAGGGTGTCCTCATGCACGTCGCCAGCGCACTGTGGCGCTCCAGTCACCCGGGCCCCACGCTCGTGGTGACGGCGCTCGCGACGATCCTCGGCGTCTCCGCGGGGCTGGACGGCACCCGGCTCGCGCTGCTGGCCGTCGCCGTCCTGTGCGGCCAGCTCTCGATCGGCTGGTCGAACGACGCCAGGGACGCACCGCGCGATGCGCGAGCCGGCCGCCGGGACAAGCCGGTCGCGCGGGGCAAGATCTCCCGCCGCAGCGTGTGGGGAGCCGCAGCGGCCGCCCTGGTCGCCGCGATCGCGCTGTCGGCGCCGCTGGGCGCCGGGATGCTCGCGATCCACGCGGTCACGCTCGCCTCCGCCTGGTCCTACAACCTCGGGCTGAAGAGCACGCCGTTCTCGGTCGTGCCGTTCGTCGTCAGCTTCGGGCTGTTCCCCTCGCTCGCGACGCTCTCGGCGTCCCCGCCCGGCTTCGCCCTGCCCTGGGCCTGGGTCGCCGGCGCGGCGCTGGGCATCGCGGTGCACTTCACGAACGTGCTCCCCGATCTCGACGACGATGCGGCGACCGGCGTCCGGGGACTCCCCCATCGGCTCGGCCCGACCGTGTCGGCGGTGGGCGCGTTCGCCGCGGTCGAGATCGGTGCGGCGGCGGTGCTGATCGGTCCGTTCCTGACCGGGACCGCGACGGGGCCGGGAATCTGGGGCGGGCCGGCCGGATTCGCGCTCGTCACGGTCATCGCCGTGATCGGTCTCGTGCACGCCGTCCGGGGTCCGGACCGCACCGTCTTCCGGCTGGTGATGCTCGCGGCCCTCGCGCTCGCGCTGCAGCTCGCGGTCACGGGGGTGAGTCTGGGCGGGCCCTGAACGTCGCGGCGTCCGGGTCGAAGTCCATCGCGTAGGCACGGGCGAGAGTCCGGGCACCGCCGCCACGCAGCACGGCGCCCACTCCCCACGGCGCCAGGTGCGAGGGACGTCCGAGCCGGGTGTTGGCCGCGGCGATGCGCGCGGAGAGCACAGCCGCGCGGCGGCGCCGCCGCGCCCAGGCGTCGATCTCGGCGGGGGCCTCGTCCGTCCGCAGCCAGGTGGCCA
>JBEBWQ010000008.1:0-24100 GCA_040392075.1 Microbacterium sp. | reverse complement strand
CGTCGATCCTGAGCCTTGTCGTCCGTCCAGAGGGTCGTCGACGCAGATATCCCTCAGGATCGACGGGAACCCTCAGGATCGACGGGAGGTGCGGGGCACCGGTTCGCTCGCCCCTCCCGCCATCCTGTAAGGTTGACAGGTCCGCCTCCGTAGCTCAGGGGATAGAGCGCCGGTTTCCGGTACCGTAGGTCGGGGGTTCGAATCCCTCCGGGGGCACAAAGGAAAAACCCCCGTTCGCGGGGGTTTTTCTTTCCCCTTCGGTCAGAACGGAACCTAGCCCCATGTCGACGACGCCCCCCGCTCCCGCCGAGGGCTCCGGGCAGATCCGGCTGGCGCTCCTTCTGGGCCTGGCGATGCTGAGCACGGTCGCCCCCTTCGCGATCGACCTCTACCTGCCGGCATTCCCGGCGATGATCGCCGATCTGGGCACCACGCCCACCGGCGCGCAGCTGACCCTCACCGGGTTCTTCGTCGGCGTCACCCTGGGACAGCTGGTGTTCGGGCCGCTCTCGGACCGCTTCGGCCGCATTCCGCCGCTGCTGGCGGGGGTCGTGCTGTGCGTGATCGCCAGTGCCACGGCGGTGCTCGCCCCCACGATCGAGGTCCTCGTCGTCGCGCGCGTGGCGCAGGGGCTCGGCGGGGCGGCGGGCATGGTGATCTCCCGCGCGATCATCGCCGATCTCGTCCGCGGCCGGGCCGCGGCGCGGACCTTCAGCCTGATGCAGGTGGCCGCCGGCGTCGCGCCGATCACCGCGCCGGTGCTGGGCGGCGTGTTCGCCGCGCCGTTCGGCTGGCGGGGCCTGCTGGCGATCGTCCTGGGACTCTCCTGCGTGATGCTGGCCACGACCCTCGCCGTCGTCCGCGAGACCTATCCGGCGGAGCGGCGGGCCGCCGCGCGGGCCGAGAAGGCGCAGGCCGCCTCGGCCCGGCGCTCGCTGCGCTCCCGGGCGTTCCTCGGCTACGTGATCGCCTTCGGCCTCGCGTTCTCGACGATGTTCGCCTATATCGCCGCCTCGCCCTTCCTCTATCAGACGATGATGGGCTTCTCCGAGCTCGGATTCGGCCTGCTGTTCGGCCTCAACGCCACGGCGCTCGTGTCGATGAACGCGCTGAACGCCCGCCTGACCCGCACCGTGCCGGTGAACCGCCTGCTGTGGAGCGGCATGTTCGGGCTGATGGGCTCGGCCGCGGTGTTCGGGCTGATGGTGCTGCTCTCGCTGCCCGCGGTCTGGCTGGCGGCACCGATCTTCACCCTCGTCGGCAGCTTCGGGCTCGTCCTCGGCAACGCCACCGCGCTGGCGCTCAGCATCGTGCCGCAGCCGGTCACCGGCACCGCCTCCGCGATGCTGGGAGCGACCCAGTTCGGCCTCGCCGCGGCCGTCGCCCCTCTCGTCGGCATCGCCGGGGAACGGACGGCGATGCCCGTCGCCATCGTCATCGCCGTCTGTGCCTCCGGCGCCGCCCTCGCCCTGCGCATCGCACAGCGGCCGCCCGGACCGTGGCGCGCTCAGCCCTCGGCCAGCGTGGCCGCGTAGTCGGGGATCTGCGTGGACAGCTCGCGCGGCGGGCGCTCGTAGCCGCCCGACTGCGGCCGGTCGGGGATCTCCACCGCGGGCCGGTGCACGAGGGTGTAAGGGATCTGCGAGAGCAGGTGGTGGATCATGTTCAGCCGCCCGTGACGCTTGTCCTCGTTGTCGACCTCGAACCAGCGCGCCTCGGGGATGTCGGTGTGCACGAACATCGTGTCCTTCGCCCGGGAGTACTCCTCCCACTTGGTGATGGAGAGCACGTCGTTCGGGGAGAGCTTCCAGCGCCGCATGGGGTCGGCCGAGCGGGAGCGGAAGCGCTTCTCCTGCTCCACGTCGGACACGCTGAACCAGTACTTCAGCAGCAGGATGCCGTCCTCCACGAGCATCCGCTCGAAGATCGGGGCCTGGTGCAGGAACCGGTGGTATTCGGCGTTGCTGCAGTACCCCATCACGTGCTCGACGCCGGCCCGGTTGTACCAGGAGCGGTCGAAGAGGACGATCTCGCCCGCGGCGGGCAGATGCGGGACGTAGCGCTGGAAGTACCACCGGGTCTTGTCCCGCGCGCTCGGCGTGGGGAGCGCCACGATGCGGGTGACCCGGGGGTTGAGATACTCGGAGACCCGTTTGATGGTCGACCCCTTGCCCGCCGCGTCCCGTCCCTCGAAGATCACCACCACCCGCGCACCGGTCTCCTGCACCCACGCCTGCATGTCGACCAGTTCGGCCTGGAGCCGTCGCAGCTCGGTCTCGTACAGCCGCTTGGAGAGTCGTTTCGCCATGTCGCCGAGTGTAGAGGGAACCTCGGACGGCGCACCCGTCCTCCGCCCGGAGGAAAGCCTCTGCCCGGAGGAAGGAGAGACCGCCCGGACGAAGGAGAGGCGATGCGTCGGCGCACCCGCCCGCGGTGTGCTGTTCGGCGGCCCCGGACCGCCCCGGCGGCCGAGGGGGCGCGATCACCGCCGCCGCCGCACCCGTGCCCGTGCCCTGTAGCCCCCGTCAGACGAGGAAGATCGGGATCAGGCCCGGGTTGTGCGCGTGCACGAGGACCAGGAACACCACCGCGTCGAAGAGCAGGTGCACCGTCACCACGTATGCGAGGGATCGGGTGCGCAGGAAGATCAGCCCCTGCAGCAGCGCGAAGGGGATGGTGAGCACCGGGCCCCAGGCGCGGTAGCCGAGCTCCCAGAGGAAGGACACGAAGACGACCGTCTGCAGGACGTTCGCGACGCCGTCCGGCAGGTGCCGGCGCAGGAGCACGAAGACGGTGCAGATGAAGAACAGCTCGTCCCAGATGCCGACGGCGCCCACCCCGACGAAGAGGCGGGCGATCAGGCCGGGCTCGTCGACGACCGGCCAGTTGAGGTAGACGCCGCTGGTGAGGAAGTAGAAGGGCAGGATCAGCCAGCCCAGCACCAGCACGCCCAGGAGCCATCCCCACTGCCAGGGCCGCCATCGGTTCCCGGCCCGCCAGGGGAAGCCGATGGCCCGGTCCCGGTACACGAAGCGCGAGACGAGGTAGGGCACCGCCACCGCCCCGCCCAGGGCGAGGGTGAAGCGCAGGAACGCGAGGTCGTCGAGCTGCGCGGCCAGGGGGATGACGCTCACGATGAGCATCCCCAGCGCGATCAGCGAGAGGTCACGCGTGAGCGAGGGCCGCGCGGTCCGCACTCCCCCGCGCTCGATCAGCGCCGCACCGCCCACGCCGGCCGCCAGCAGCAGCCAGCCCAGCCACGGGACCTGGACGACGAACAGCGCCGGCGCGGCGAGGCACACCAGCCCCGCGGGGAGCACCGCCGGCCAGAGTCCGCGCGCATCCTCCTCGCCCGCGACGGGCCGCGAGGCGTTCATGCCGTGCCCGGCATGCTTCATGGGCGCGGCTTCCGGCGGTAGGCGAGGTCGCGGATCTCCCGCCCCTTGGTCAGGCCCTTGCGCTCGAAGGCGGTCATGACCCGGCCCGCGAAGCGATCCGCCCAGTCGCCGTCGAACGCCCGCTCGAGCTCCGGCTCGGCGTCGAGCACGTCGCGCATCTGCAGGGCGTAGTCCTCCCAGTCGGTGGCCAGCCGCAGCAGCCCCCCGTCGGCCAGCGCGCGGGCGGCCTGGAGGCCGAAGCCCGGGCGGACCATCCGCCGCTTGGTGTGCTTCTTCTTGTGCCAGGGGTCGGGGAAGAACACCCACACCTCGCTCACGGACCCCTCCGGCAGGAAGGTCCCGAGCACCTCGGGCGCATTCGCCTCGACGAGGCGCAGGTTGCGCGCGCCCGCCCGGTCGGCGTCGAGCATGGTGCGCGCCAGGCCTGCCCGGAACACCTCGACGGCGAGGAAGTCCTCGGCCGGCCGGGAGGCCGCCGCCGAGACGATCGCGTGCCCCTGGCCCGAGCCGATCTCGACGATCAGCGGCGCGGAGCGGCCGTACTCGGACGCGAGATCGAGCCGTGCCTCGGGATGCACGCTCGTGAAGGCGACGTCGCGCGGCACGTCCAGCAGGTAGTGCGGGGAGAGGTCCCGGAACGCGCGCTCCTGGGCCTCCGACATCCGCCCGCTGCGACGGACGAAGGACACGGGCTCGTCGCGGAAGGCGCGCGGTTCGGACATGCCCTCCAGGCTACCGGGGCCGCCCGGCCGGCTTCGTGGCGGGGACGGCGGAGCCGCCCGCCGGCCTACGATGCCGACCCCGCGGTGGCGCTGTCGACGGGCTCGGTCACGAAGTCGATGAGTTCCTCGACGCGGCCGAGGAGGGCCGGCTCGAGGTCGCGGTAGGTGCCGACCCGCGCGAGGATCCGCTGCCAGGCGCGGGCGATGTCGGCCTGCTCCTCGGCGGGCCAGCCGAAGGCACGGCAGATGCCGGTCTTCCAGTCGGTTCCGCGCGGGATCTCCGGCCAGCGCGCGATGCCCAGCGCCTTCGGGGTGACGCACTGCCACACGTCCACGAAGGGGTGGCCGACGATCCGCACGTGCGCGCCGTGCGGCCCCCGGGCGATGGCCTCGGCGATCCGCGACTCCTTCGAGCCGGGCACGAGGTGGTCCACCAGCACGCCGTAGCGCCGGCGGCGGCTCGGCGGCTCGGCGGCCAGCAGGTCGGCGAGCAGATCGACCCCCTGCAGATACTCGACCACCACGCCCTCGACGCGCAGGTCGGCGCCCCAGACCTTCTCCACGAGCTCGGCGTCGTGCCGGCCCTCGACGAGGATGCGGCTGGGCAGCGCGGTGCGCGCCCGCGCGTCGCCCACCGCGAAGGACCCGGAGGCGGTGCGCGCCCGCGCCGTTGCGGCCGCCGGGGCGGGGACGACCAGGCGCACCGGCTCGCCGTCGATGAGGAAGCCGCCGCCGAGCGGGAACAGGCGCTTCCGCCCCCGGTAGTCCTCCAGCTCGACCAGGCCCCCCTCCAGCCGGGTGACGGCGCCGCAGTACCCGTCGTCGGCGACCTCCACCACCAGGTCGCGCACGGCGGCGACCTCGGGGACCGGCCGCGCGTTCCGTTCCCGCCAGCCCGCGGCGAGGACATCGGTGCCGTATCTGTCGTCCATGCCGTTCAGCCTAGGAGCCGCCCGGCGCGGCGGCGGGCAGCGGCACGGCGGTCGCGGGGATGCGCCCCGGCACCGGGCCCGCCGACGCCGTCAGGCGTCCTGCCGGTGGAATCGCACGGCCCCGGCCGTGAGGACCGCCGCGATCCACCCGGCGAGCACGAGCGCACCGGTGCCCGCCGTGAGCATCGCGTCGGACGGCGCGTAGAGCTGGGCGCCGGCGCGCTCGGGGAGCCAGCGGGCGTGCTCGCCGAGCCCGGCGAGCACCGGTGGCAGCACGTAGACGAGGAGCAGCATCCCGGTGAGGGCCGGGATCAGATGACGCACGAGGAGGGTCGCGGCATGCGCGAGCAGCCCGATCAGGGCGAGGTACACGGCCGCTCCCCCGAGCCGGGCGAGGTCGGCCGGAGCCGCCGCGGCGCCCGCTCCCGAGAGCCGCAGCACGACCTCCGCCGCTCCCCATGCCGCCGCGACCGTCAGCACCGCCGTCGCACTCAGCGTGGTCGCGGCGGCCGCCGTCTTCGCGACCACCACCCGCATCCGGCCCGGCGTCGCGGAGAGGGTCGTGCCGATCTGCCGCCCGGCATACTCCTGCGACACCGGCAGGATGCCGAGCAGGATGACGCCCGCCTGGACGTAGGGCACCGCATACAGGGCGACGGTGGCCCCCGGGACTCCCCATCCCTCGTCGGCGGCGAGGGCGGCGAGCGCCGCGGCGATGACCGCGCCGACCACGATCGTCCCGGGAACCGTCAGGACGGCGGCGGGCAGCGTGCGGAGCTTCGCCCGCTCCGCGGCGACGGCGGCGCGCATCAGGCGTCCCGCCGGGTGAATGCGATCGCGCCGGCGATCACGGCGGCCATCGCCCACGCCGCCATCACGATCGCACCGGGGACGGCGTCCAGTCCGCCCGGCATGACGAACTCCGGATCGACGAAGCCGAAGAGGTTGCGCCCCGCCATGTCGGGCAGCCAGTGCGCCAGCGGGGTGAGGTTGGTCAGCAGGAGGGAGAAGGACACCACCGAGCTGTTCACGATGAGCACGAGGAGCGGGACCGCCCCGTTCCGGGTCAGCAGCGTGATGCCGAAGGCGAGGAGGCCCGTCAGCGTCCAGTACAGCCCGGCGCCCAGCCACGCGATCGCGGCGTCGCCGGGCGCGACCGTCTCCGAGGCGGCGTCCCCGAGGATCAGCCCCGCCAGCGCCGTGCACGCGCCGGCGGCGGCGAGGGCCGCGAGCGCGGTGAGCAGGACGACCGTGAGGGCCTTCACCCCGACGAGCACGAGCCGTCGCGGCATCGCGGACAGCGTCGTCAGGATCTGGCGTCCGCCGCCGGCGTCCGGGCTGTTCGGAGCGTACTCGCTGCTCACGATGAGCACGCCGAGGACGATCGCCCCGACGGTGCCCAGCGGCGCCGCGGCGTACGCCGTCTCGAAGACGGAGGAGGAGCCGTACCGCTCCGGCTCTCCCGCGTTCGCGGCGGCCATCGTCTGGGAGGCGTTCAGCACGGTGATCGCCGCCGTCCCCGCCACGGTCACCGCGATCCCCGCCCAGACGGCGGGAAGGGACAGGAGCTTGGCGGCCTCGACCGCGAAGGTGCGCAGGATGCTCATCGGGCGCCACCGCCGGGCAGGCCGCCACCGGACGTTCCGGCACCGGGCACGGACCGCCCGTCCCGACCGGGTCGCCCGCTGCCCCCACCCCCTCCGCTCCCGCCGCCGGTCAGCCCGAAGAAGGCGTCCTCGAGCGTCGCGTAGCCCGCGGTCACCTCCGCCACGGACCCGGCGGCGACGATCCGGCCGGCCGCGATCACGACGAGGTCGTCCGCGATCTCCGCCACCTCGCTCATCAGGTGGCTGGAGAGCAGGACGGTGCCGCCGGCGTCGGCGTGGTCCCGCAGCAGCGAGCGGATCCAGCGGATGCCGTCCGGGTCGAGCCCGTTGACCGGCTCGTCGAGGATGAGGGCGCGCGGCTCGCCGAGGAGTGCGGCGGCCAGGCCCAGGCGCTGCCCCATGCCGAGGGAGAACCGGCCGACCCGGGTGCGGGCGGCCTCCGCCAGCCCGACCTGCTCCAGCACCTCCCCGACCCGCCGGCGCGGGATGCCGTTGCTGCGGGCGACCCAGCCGAGATGATCGCGCGCGGTGCGGGACCGGTGCGCACCGGAGCCCTCCAGCATCGATCCCGCGGTGCGCAGCGGCTCGCGCAGGCTCCGGTAGGGCTGCCCGTCGATGAGCGCGGTGCCGCCGTCCGCGCGGTCCAGCCCCAGCAGGATGCGGAGGGTGGAGCTCTTGCCCGCGCCGTTCGGGCCGAGGAAGCCGGTGACCCTGCCGGGGAGCGCGCGGAAGCTCACGTCGGAGAGCACGGTACGCGATCCGTGCCGTTTGCTGAGGCCGTCGATGTCGATCATGTCCCCCAGACAAACGGATGCGCAGGCGATGCCCATCGGGCCGGGGACCGGAGTCCGCCGCCGTCCTCGGACCGCGGACCCTCGGACCCAGGTCCGATGCGCCGGGCCGGGACGAAACCTAGACTGACCCCGTGGAGAACGATCGACCGGCGTGGCGCTCCTACACCTGGCTCGCGGTCGTGACGGTGCTGCTGCTGATGCTCCTGCCGCTGTCCGTCCTCGGCGTCGGCGGGGAGGACGAGGCCCGGACGTTCGTGCTCGCCGCGTCCGCCCTCGCCCTGGTGGCGATCGGAACGGCCGCGGTCCGCACCCGGGCGCAGCGGCGCCACTACGAGGAGCGGCTGGCGCAGTGGGCCGCCGAGCGCGCACGCCAGGACGAGCGGCTGCGCATCGCCGGGGATCTGCACGATCTCGTCTCGCACGGACTCGGGATCATCACCGTGCGCGCCGCCTCCGGCCGCATCGCCGGCGGCGACGAGGCCCTGCGGGCGCTGGCCGACATCGAGCGCGTCGGCCGCGAGACGACCACCGAGCTGCGTCGCATGCTCGGTGTGCTCCGCACGCCGGGGACGGCTCCGCTGCGCCCGGCGGACACCCTCGAGGACCTGCCCGGCATCGTGCGGGCCGCCGGTGCGGCGGGGCTCGACGCGACCCTGCGCAGGGGTGCGCTCGGGGAGGTGACGCCGGGCGTGCAGCTGACGGTCTGCGCGATCGTCCGCGAGGCTCTGGGCAATGCGCTCCGGCACGCCGGTCCCACCCGCGTCCGGGTCGAGGTCGACCGGGAGGACGGGTGCGTGGCCGTGCGGGTGCGGGACGACGGTCCCTCCGGGACCCCGCCGCATCGCCCCGGCTCCGGACACGGACTCGCCGGGCTCGCCGCGCGCGTCGCCGCATTCGGCGGAACGCTGCGGTCCGGCCCCGAGGGGAGCGGCTTCGCCGTCACCGCGCTCCTCCCGGACCCTGCCGCCCGGGACGCGCGATGACCGCCCCGCCCGCCGGCTCCCCCGTCCGCGTGCTGATCGCGGACGATCAGCCGCTGCTGCGCCGGAGCCTCGCGATCGTCATCGACAGCTCTCCCGGGCTCACCGTCGTCGGCGAGGCCGGGAGCGGGCGGGAGGCGGTCGCCCTCACCCGCCGCCTCACGCCCGATGCGATCCTGATGGACATCAGGATGCCCGACGGCGACGGCATCGAGGCGACCCGCGCGATCACCGCCGACCCCGCGCTGCGCACGTGCCGCGTGCTGGTGCTGAGCATGTTCGACCTCGACGAGTACGTCCACGGGGCGCTCCGCGCCGGGGCGAGCGGGTTTCTCCTGAAGGACGCCCACCCGGACCAGATCGTCGAGGCGATCCGCCGCACCCGCGCCGGCGAGTCGCTGTTCGCCCCGCAGGTCCTCACCCGGCTCGTGGAGCACTACGTCGCCCATCCCGCCGCCGTCCGTCCCCGGGGGCTGGACGCGCTCACCGGACGGGAGACCGAGGTGCTGGGCCTGGTCGCCCGCGGACTGTCCAACGACGAGATCGCCGCGCACCTGGTCATCTCCGTCAAGACCGTCAAGACCCATGTCGGCAGCCTCCTCGCGAAGCTCCACGCGCGCGACCGGGCCCAGCTGGTCATCGCCGCCTACGATGCGGGCCTGGTGGCCCCACGCTGAAGCCGGGGCCCGTGCTCGCCTATCCGATGTCGGCGGTGGCCAATAGACTCGACTCGCACGGTTCTCCCCGACCGGAAGGGACATGATGCGGATCCGAGGAAGACTGCTGACCGGCCTGGCCCTGGCGATGCTCGTGGCGATCGGCGGATCGGCGGCCGCGTCCGCCACTCCCCCCGTGACGCTCGACCCCGGCTACGTCACCGACCAGGCCGGCGTGCTCTCCCCGGACGAGCTGACGGCGGCGAACGCTCAGCTCCAGGAGCTGTCGTCGAAGGGAGGCCCGGTGCTCTTCGTGGTCTTCGTCGACGACTTCACCTCGCCCTCCGACCGTCAGCAGTGGGCGGATGATGTCGCCAACGACAACGGGCTCGGCTCGCATCAGTACCTCCTCGCGGTCGCGGTGGAGGGCCGGCAGTACTACATCTCGGCCGACAGCGCCGGTCCCCTCAGCGACGACCGCGTCTCCGCGATCGAACGGCGGATCGAGCCGTACCTGGGGCAGAACGACTGGGCGGGCGCGATCGCCGCGGCCGCCGACGGGTTCGCGGGCGGGAACGGGTCCTCCGGCTCGACGGGCGGCTCCTCCGCCGGGGGCGGCAGCGGACTGGGCGCCTTCCTCGTCGTCGCCGGCATCCTGGTCGTGGGCGCGGTCGTGGTGATCCTGATCGTCCGGAGGAACCGCTCCCGGCGTCCCGCGATCGGTGCGGACGGCGCCCCCGCCCTCAGCGCACAGGACGCCGAGCGCCAGGCGGGCTCTGCCCTCGTGCAGACCGACGACGCCGTGCGCGTCGCCGCTGACGAGCTCGGCTTCGCCGCCGCGCAGTTCGGCGACGACGCGACGAAGGACTTCTCCGCCCCGGTCGACGAGGCCCGGGAGAAGCTGGCCCAGGCCTTCTCCCTCCGCCAGCAACTCGACGACGAGGTGCCCGACACCGCCGAGCAGCGGTACGCCTGGCACGTGCAGATCATCCAGCTCTGCGCGGAGGCGAACGCGCTGCTGGACGCCAACCGCGAGGCGTTCGACGCCCTCGGCCGGCTCGAGAAGGACGCCCCCGCCGCGATCGAGCGGGTCGTCGCGCAGCGCGCGCAGCTCCAGCCGGCGCTGGAGAGCGCGACCACCGCGCTCGCGGCGCTCTCGCAGGTCTACGCCCCCGCCGCGCTCAGCACCGTCGCCCAGAACCCGGAGCAGGCCGGTCAGCTCCTCGCCCTCACCGACAACAGCCTCGCCGAGGCGCGGGAGCGCCTGGCCGCGCAGCGCACGGGAGAGGCGGCGTATGCGATCCACACCGCCGAGGGGGCGGTGACGCAGGCCGGTCAGCTGATCGGCGCCATCACCCATCTCGGCGCCGACCTCGCCGCGCAGGAGGACGGTGCCCGCGCGCTCGTCGCGGACCTGCAGGCCGACCTCGCCCAGGCCGCCCAGCTGCCTGACGCCGACGGACGGCTCGCCGCCGTGGTCGCCGGCACCGGTACGCGGCTGATCGAGGCCCAGAAGAACCTGGCCGCGCCCTCCGGTCGCCAGCCCCAGCAGACGCTGAGCACGCTGGAGCAGGCGAACAGCGAGATCGACGCCGTCCTCGCCCAGGTGCGCGACGCGGCGGCGCAGGCGGAGCGCGCCCGGCAGATGCTGCAGCAGAAGCTCCTCCAGGCCGGCGCGCAGGTGCACGCCGCGCAGGACTACATCGCGACCCGGCGCGGCGCCGTCGGCGCGACCCCCCGCACCCGCCTGGCCGAGGCCACCGCAGCCCTCGCGCAGGCTCAGGCCCTCCAGACCGCCGATCCCGTGCAGGCCGTGCAGTACGCCGACCGGGCCTTCGCGCTCGCGCAGCAGGCCGTGCAGTACGCCGAGGGCGAGGTCGCCGGCTTCTCCGGCGGCCAGAGCTCCGGCATGGGCTCGGACATCCTCGGCGGCCTCATCGGCGGCCTCATCGGCTCCTCGATCGGCAACAGCCGGAGCCGCTCCTCGCGGTCCAGCTGGGGCGGGTCGTCCGGCTCCAGCTGGGGCGGGTCCAGCCGCAGCGGCCGCTCGGGCGGCGGCGGCTTCGGCGGCGGTCGCTCCAGCGGCGGGTTCTCGGGCGGCGGACGCGGCCGCTCGGGAGGAGGCCGCTTCTAGTCCCTCGCTTCCCGGCCCCCGGCCGGCGCATACCGGATAAACCTCAGGAAAGGAAAGACATGGTCAAACAGTCCATCTTCGGCCGCATCTCCACCCTCATGAAGGCGAACATCAACGCCCTCCTCGATGCCGCAGAAGACCCGCAGAAGATGATCGACCAGCTGGTGCGCGACTACACCAACAACATCGCCGAAGCCGAGTCGGCCATCGCCGAGACGATCGGCAACCTGCGCCTGATGGAGCGCGATCACGAGGAGGACGTGCAGCAGGCGTCGGAGTGGGGCAACAAGGCCCTCGCCGCCAGCCGCAAGGCCGACGAGATGCGCACCGCCGGGAACGCCGCGGATGCCGACAAGTTCGACAACCTCGCGAAGATCGCCCTGCAGCGCCAGATCAGCGCCGAGAACGAGGCGCGCGCGGCCGATCCGCAGATCGCGGCTCAGACCGAGGTGGTCGACAAGCTCAAGGACGGCCTCAACGGCATGAAGCAGAAGCTCGGGGAGCTGAAGAACAAGCGCAGCGAGCTGCTGTCGCGGGCCAAGGTCGCCGAGGCGCAGACCAAGGTGCACGACGCGGTGAAGTCCATCAACGTGCTCGACCCCACCAGCGAGCTCGGCCGCTTCGAGGACAAGGTCCGCCGCCAGGAGGCCCTCGCCGCCGGCAAGGCGGAGCTGGCCGCGAGCTCGCTCGACGCGCAGTTCGAGAGCCTGGAGGACATCGGCGAGCTCACCGAGGTCGAGGCGCGCCTGGCCGCGCTCAAGGCCGGCGGCCCCGCCACACCGGCGCTGGAGTCCTGAGCCGCTCGCGGCTCTTCTCCTCGTCCGGTCCGTCGGTCCGGCGTCCCGTCATCCTGCGCGTCGTCGCAGGATCTGCAGTATCTCATCGTGATGCAGTCCCGTCGTGATGCTGCAGATCCTGCGATCCCGGCGGCCGTGCCGCCTCCGCGCAGGGTGGCGGGAACGGACCGGACACCGGCGTCACCCTCGCCTCATCCGCTTCACCCTCGCCTCATCCGCTCTGAGCAGCCCTTTCCGCAGGAGTCCTCGTGACCCGGTTCCTCGTCGTCCCGCAGTGGCAGGGCTCCGCCGCCGCGCGGGCCATGCTGCTGATCGACGGCGCCCTGGCCATCGCCGGTGATCTGCCCCGCCAGCACACCACCGTGCTCGATCTGCCGCTCGCTGCCGGCGAGTCCCTCGGCACGGGGATCCATCGCTTCAGTGCGCTACGACGCGCGCACGACCTCGCCCTCGAGGCCCTCCGCACACCGCCGGGGACGACGGAGGAGACGGTCCTGATCGGCGGCGACCGGAGCACGGCGCTCTCCTCCCTCGCGGGGATGCCGGGGGACGTCTCGGACATCGCTCTGATCTGGTGCGATGCGCGCCCCGGCCTCCACACCCCGGCGACCGCGCCGGACGGCGCCCTGTCCCAGACCGCTCTGGCCACCGCCCTGCGGCTGCCGATCGACGCCGATCCCGCAGCGTCCTCCGCCTCCCCCGCCCCGGCGTCGACCGGCGCGCCCACCCGCCCTGTGCCGGAGCGCGGTCCTGCCCAAGAGAGCGGCCCGGCCCAGGAGCGCGACTCCACGCGGGAGAGCAGCCCGGCGCCGGCGAACGACGACCCGGCAGACGAGAACGACCCGCGCTCCTTCGCGGCGGCGCACCCCCCGCTCCCCGGACGCACGATCCTGGTCGGCGCGCGCGGTCTGGACCCGCGGGAGGAGGAGCGCGCCCGGGCGTACGGCCTGCACCGGCTCTCCGCCGAGGAGCTGGAGGACCCCGATGCGTTGCGGCGCCTGGCCACCGGACTCGGCGCGACGCGGTGCTACATCCATGTGGACGTCGAGGTCCTCGACCCCGCGGAGCTCGGCGGCGTCACCGACCCCCTGCCCTTCGGCGCACGCACCGGCGCTCTGATCGCCGGCATCCGGCGCCTGCGGGAGGAGCTGCCCCTGGCCGGCGCCTCCCTGTCCGGCTTCGCCCCGCGATCGCCGGAGGATGCGGTCGACGACCTCGGGGCCATCCTCCGACTGGTCGGAGCCCTCGCATGAGTCCCGGCATCGCTCGTCGTCCGTCGCTCTGCTGTGCACGCACTCCCCTGCCCCGGACGCCCGCGGAACGCGCCGACGTGGATCGGCGCGCGGAGGAGATCCTCGCCCGCGGCCGCCGCGACGACCGGCGCATCCCGTCATTCCTGCTGCGCTCTCCGATCAGCCGGCTCGGCTATCTCTGGGGGACCGCCGTGGGCGTGCTGTGGGGCGGACTGTGGAGCACCGGTCCCGTGGAGCGCCGGGAGGGACTGCGGGTCTTCCGGGGCATGCCGCGGTGGACCTACATGCGAGGCGGCTCGTGCGTGGGCGGCTGCTACCTCACCGGCGACATCCCGCCGACCGACGCCGTCCTCCGGCACGAAGCGGTGCACCGCGTGCAGTGGCTGCGCTACGGCTTCCTGATGCCGGTGCTGTACGCCCTCGCCGGTCGCGATCCGCTGCGCAATCGCTTCGAGATCGAGGCGGGCCTCGTGGACGGCGGCTACCTCCCGCCGGCGTCGACGCGGAGTCGCTGAGCGCGGCGTCCGAGGGGCGGAGCCGGCGCCCGAGGCGTGCCGACGCCGGTGACCGGGATCAGCGCGAGAGGCCGAAGCGCTCCGGCACGACGATGTCCGCGGCGTCCAGCCCACGGGCTTCGGTGAGGTGCTCGAGGATGTCGGCCGTTCCGAGATAGCCCCCGAGCAGGACGACGCGCACCGGCCCCTCCGAGGCCTCGACGTCGATCATCTCGTCCGCCCAGGCGCGGGCCGCCCGGGAGACCGCCGTACCGGGAGCGCAGGGAAGACCCGAGCCGGGCGCGCCGCTGCGCCGGGAACGCGGAAGCCAGGTGACCGTCATCCGCGCGGGTGCCGCGATCGCGGCGATGTCGGCGGCGTCCGGAACCTCGATGAACACCCGGCCGGAGGAGCACAGCGGCAGGGCCGAGAGGACCCGCTCGAGCTCGGGGAGCGAATGCTCGTCGGCGGTGATGAGGTACTGCTCGCGTGCGCGCGCCGCCGCCCGGCGCTGAGCGCGAGGGGTGAGGGCTGCGACGGTGGTCATGAAGGTTAACCTACAGGAAGCCAAGGCTGCCCTAACCGTGAATAACCCGAGAGGAGGTAAGGAAATCCTTACCCGACGACCCGCGCAGGCCATCGGGCCGTCACGGCCTCACCCCTCCACGAGTCGCGTGCGCAGCAGTGCGAGCTCGTCGTCGGCCAGACCGTGGGCACGCAGGTAGTCGGCCACCGAGCCGTACTCGGCGTCCACACCGGTCAGGAGCGCGCGCATCACGGGCGCCGGGGACGACGTCGCCATCGCGATCGCGTTCCGGGCCTCGGGGTGCCGGGCACGGAGGTACCCCGCGATCTGACGGTTCCACTCCGCCGGCAGCTGGGACTCGGTGAGGGCGTAGTCCGCGATCACCGCCTCCCGTTCGGCCCCGACGGCCGACAGCGCCAGCGCCACCGTGACACCGGTGCGATCCTTCCCCACGGCGCAGTGCACCAGCGTCCCGGACTCCCCCGTCGCGATCAGCCGCACCGCCTGGACCAGTCGCTCGGAGCTCTCGGCGACCAGATGACGGTAGAGATCCTCCAGCGTCACATCGCGCTGGAAGAACGACGCGACGGAGCCCAGGAACAGCGGCAACCGGGTGGTGGCGACGTCGGCGATCGCGCTCGGGTCGGCGATCGCCTCGCTGTCGTCGCGGAGATCGAGGATGTGCCGCACGGAGGAGCGGACCAGCGCGACGTCCGCAGGAGTGGCGCGGGAGAGGTGCCCGGAGCGGAGGAGCACCCCGGCGCGGATCCGCCCGCGCGCAGCGGGCATCCCGCCGACGTCGCGCATGTTCCAGATGCCCTCGGTCCGAATGATCACCGCGCCGCCCTTCCCTGGTCCCTCTTCCAGCCTAGGGCCGCGATGCGCCCCTTTCGCCGAGGACCCGCGGTCGACGTTCGGATCACTAAGAAAATCATGATCGTTGAAAATAGATCAAAAGAATCATTTATTTCCCAAACATGCTTTCCACTTTGATCCGCCATTTCGTGGAACGGGCGAGAGGGGAGCAGAATGACGGCGTGGCGACAGACGACGAATTCCGCTATCTCCCCGCTCAGGCCGAGGCTCTGGGCGCCCCTCTCCCCGCGGTACGGCGACTCGCTCTCGAGCTGCCCGACGGCCGCACGCTGAGCGCACTGCGGTACGGCGAGGGCGAGCCGGGGATCACCCTGCTGCACGGGGCGGGCCTGAACGCGCACACCTGGGACGCGACCGCCCTGCTCCTGGACCGTCCGGTGCTGGCGATCGACCTGGCCGGGCACGGCGACTCGTCCTGGCGCGACGACCGCGACTACTCCCCCCGTCTCCTCGCCGACGACGTCGCCCGCGCCCTCTCGGCCTGGACCACGACACCTCAGCTCCTGGTCGGGCAGTCCCTCGGGGGCCTCACCGCCGCCGCTGTCGCCGCGACGCATCCCGGCACGGTGCGCGGGGTGATCGTGATCGACATCACGCCGGGCATCGACACCTCGGGCGGCCCGCAGGCGCTGCGGGCCTTCTACGCCGGCCCCACGGACTTCGCCACGCGCGACGAGCTCGTCGAGAAGGCGATGGCGCTCGGCTTCGGCGGCTCGCGCGCGGAGACCGAACGGGGCGTCTTCCTCAACACCCGCGTGCGCCCCGACGGCCGCGTCGAGTGGAAGCACCACTTCGCCCACATCGCCGCCGAGGCCCTCGCCGCCCCGGCCCCCGCGGAGAGCGCCGATGCCCCGGCGACGGGCGCACGGGCGCTCCTGGACGGCACCGCCTGGGAGGACCTGGCCGGGGTCCGCGCTCCGGTCACCCTCGTCCGCGCAGGGTCCGGATTCGTCTCCGAGGCGGATGCCGCAGAGTTCGCGCGTCGCGTCCCCGGAGCCCGGATCGTCGCGATCGACGGCCCCCACAACCTCCAGGAGACCGCTTTCACCCCCCTCGCCGAGCTGATCTCCCACTCCTGACCCGCTCCCGTCCCTCTGCCCTTCCTTTCCCTTCCCACCCCTGCTCCGCTTCCCACTCCTTCGAGAGGATCGTCATGTCCCGCTCCCTCCGGCGCCTCGCGCTGGTCTCGGCCGTCGCCGCCGGCGCGCTCGCCCTCAGCGCCTGCACGGCCGGCCAGCCCGCCCCGTCCGGCAGCACCGACGGCTCCGCCGCCGCCCACACCTCGCTCACCGTCGGTCTCGTCCTCGAACCGACCAACCTCGACATCCGGCACACCGCCGGTGCTGCGCTCGAACAGCTGTTCATCGACAACGTGTACGAGGGCCTGGTCACCCGCAACGAGGAGAACGTGATCGAGCCGCGTCTGGCCCGCGACTACACCGTCTCCCCCGACGGGCTCACCTACACCTTCACCCTCAACGAGGGCGTCGCCTTCCATTCGGGCACCCCCGTCACCGCCGAGACCGTCATCGCCTCCTTCGAAGAGGCACGCACCGATGAGACCGTCAAGGACGGCGCCGCGGTGTTCGGCGGCGTCGCCTCCCTGGCCGCGACCGACGAGAAGACCGTCGAGATCGTGCTGACGGAGCCGAACCAGAACTTCCTCTTCGCCCTCACCGGTCCGGCCGGCCTCGTGTTCGAGACCGACGACGACACCGATCTGCAGACCGCCGCCAACGGCACCGGTCCCTTCGTCCTGGCCTCCTGGAGCCAGGGGTCGAACGTCGTGCTCGAGCGCAACGACGCCTACTGGGGCGCCCCGGCGGGCGTCGGCGAGGTCGTGCTCCAGTACATCCCCGACTTCACCGCCGGCGTGAACGCCGCGCGGGACGGGTCGCTGGACGTGCTGACCGCCGTCGATCCGAACCTGGCCTCCCAGCTGGAGAGCGCCTTCACCCTGAACCGCGGCCGGACCACCGACAAGGCGACGCTCGCCTTCAACAACACCCGCGAGCCGCTGACCGACGTGCGCGTCCGCGAGGCGCTGCGCCTGGCCGTCGACCACGAGGGACTCGTCTCCGCGGCCAACCAGGGCATCACCCTCTTCGGGCCGATCCCCGAGATCGACCCGGGCTACGAGGACCTCTCCGCGCTCGCCCCGTACGACCCGGAGCGCGCGAAGGAGCTGCTCGCCGAGGCCGGCTACGCGGACGGGCTGCGCCTGACCCTCACCATCCCCTCCTTCTACGGCAACACCGTCCCGCAGATCCTCGCCTCCGACTACGCCGCGGTGGGGGTGACGCTGGAGGTGGACCAGGTCGAGTTCGCCACCTGGCTCGCCGACGTCTACGGCAAGAAGGACTACGATCTCAGCTTCGTGCTGCACGTGGAGCCGCGCGACTTCGGTAACTTCGCCAACCCCGACTACTACTTCGGCTACGACAACCCCGAGGTGCAGGCGCTGTACGCCCAGGCGATGGCCGAGATCGACCCGGACGCCTCCGCCGATCTCCTGGCGCAGGCCGCTCGCATCGTCTCCGGCGACCACGCCGCCGACTGGCTGTACAACACGGTGGTCATCACGGCCGTTCGCGAAGGGGTCTCCGGCTTCCCGGTCGACTCCGTGAACTCCCGCCTGCGGTTGGAGAACGTCACGGTGTCGGACTGACCCGGTAGCCTCGCTCCGTGCTCCGATACGCGCTCACACGAGGAGCCCTGCTGCTGGCAGGGCTCCTCGTGTCGAGCGCGGTCATCTTCCTCACCCTCCGGGTCTTCCCCGGCGACGTCGCCCAGCTGATCGCCGGGACCCAGGCATCCCCCGCTCAGGTCGAGGCGCTGCGGGAGAGGCTCGGGCTGAACGCGCCGCTGCTCACGCAGTACGCCGAATGGATCGGCGGGATCCTGCGCGGCGACCTCGGCCGTTCGCTCCTCACCGGGACGCCGGTGGCGGACGAGCTCTGGGCCAAGGCCCAGGTCACCATCCCGCTGGGCCTCATGGCGATGACGATCGCCCTGCTGATCGCCGTGCCCTTCGGCGTGCTCTCGGCCCTCCTCCGCGGCCGCGCGGCGGGGACCGGCATCAACGCCGCCGCGCAGGCGCTGGCCGCGGTGCCGGTGGTGTGGGCCGGCATGATGCTCGTCGTGGTGTTCTCGGTGTGGCTCGGCTGGCTCCCCGCCCAGGGCTTCCCGCGCAAGGGCTGGGACGATCCCGTCGCCGCCCTCTCGACGCTGATCCTTCCGGCCCTGACGATCGGGGTCGTCGAGGGGGCGATGCTGATGCGCTTCGTGCGCAGCGCGACGCTGAACGCACAGGGCCAGGACTTCGTCCGCACCGCCGCGGCGAAGGGGCTCACCCGCACGCGGGCGCTGCTCTGGCACGGTCTGCCGGCGGTGGGGCTGTCGATCGTCACCGTCCTCGGGCTCCAGGTGGCCGGCATCGTCGTGGGCTCGGTGGTCATCGAGCAGCTGTTCACCCTGCCCGGCATCGGCCGGATGCTCGTCGCCGACGTCGGCAACCGCGATCTCGTGAAGGTGCAGAGCGAGCTGCTCGTGCTCACCGGCTTCGTGCTGGTGATCGGGTTCCTCGTCGACCTCATCCACCGGATCATCGATCCCCGGCAGCGGGAGGCGGAGGAGTGAGCGCGCAGGACATCCTCCGGGGGCCGGGCCGCTCCCGTCACCGCACTCGCCGCGACCACACGTGGTTCGGCCGTCTCTGGGCGACGGGCCCCGGACGGTTCGGGCTGATCCTGGTGACCGTGATCCTCCTCACCGCGGCGGTGTCGCTGTTCTGGACGCCCTTCGCGCCGATGACCACCGACACCCGCAACACCTGGGCGATGCCCTCCTGGCCGCACCTGCTGGGCACCGACGACACCGGACGGGACATCCTGAGCCTGGTGATGGCGGGGGCGAGGACCACCGTGTTCGTCTCGGTCGGCGCGGGACTGGTGGCCACCGTCGTGGGCGTCGCCCTCGCGGCCCTCGGCGCGCTCACGGCCCGCTGGCTGCGCGAGGGGATCGCGGTGCTGGTGGACATCCTCATCGCCTTCCCGACGCTGCTCATCGCGATGATGATCGCGGCGGTCTGGGGCGGATCGCTCTGGGTCGTGATCTGGGCCACCGGCATCGGCTTCGGCGTGAACATCGCCCGGGTGACCCGGCCGGAACTGCGCCGCGTGCAGAGGAGCGACTTCGTCCTGGCCGGACGCGCCGCGGGGCTCACCACCGCGCAGAACCTTGGGCGGCACCTCCTGCCCAACGTCGCACCGGTCTTCATCGTGCAGCTGAGCTGGTCGATGGCCGTCGCCGTGCTCGCCGAGGCGGGCCTGAGCTACCTGGGCTTCGGGGCCGCGGTGACCGAGCCCTCCTGGGGGGTGCTGCTGGCCGACCTGCAGCGCTACATCGCGCTCCACCCGCTGTCGGTGCTCTGGCCGGGGCTCGCCATCACCCTCACGGTCCTCGGGCTCAACCTCCTCGGCGATGCGCTGCGGGAGGCGACCGACCCCACGCTGCGCTCCGGCGTCCGCACCGGGACCGCCGCCGGCGGGCCCGTCGCGGGTCCGGGTGCGCCCGCGCCGACTCCGGAGGTGATCGCGTGAGCCTGGAGGTGGAGGACCTGGTCGTCCGGATCGACGGGCGCCGCGTGGTCGACGGCGTCTCCTTCCGGGTCCCCGACGGCGCACGCCTGGGCATCATCGGCGAGTCCGGATCGGGGAAGTCGCTCACCGCGCTGGCGATCCTCGGGCTCCTCCCGGCCGGTGCGGAGGCGCGCGGCAGCGTCCGCTGGACCTCTCCCGACGGCCGCGTCCGCGAGCTCGTGGGCATGCCGGAGCGCGAGCTCGCGACGATCCGCGGCGACGAGATCGGCATCGTCTTCCAGGAGCCGCGCACCGCGCTCAACCCCATCCGCACCGTCGGGCGGCAGATCGCCGAGTCGGTGCGCATCCACGAGCGGGTCACGCGCCGCGAGGCGCGGGAGCGCGCGGTCGCCGAGGCCGCACGCGTGCGGCTGCCCGATCCCGCGACCATCGTCGACCGCTACCCGCACCAGCTCTCCGGCGGCCAGCGGCAGCGCGTCGCCCTGGCGATGGCCCTGGCGTGCCAGCCGCGACTGCTCATCGCGGACGAGCCCACGACGGCGCTCGACGTGACGATCCAGGCCGAGATCCTCGACCTGCTGCTCTCGCTCGTGGCCGACCGGGGGATGTCGCTGGTCTTCATCACGCACGACCTCGCCGTGCTCGCCCAGGTCGCCACCTACGGCGTGGTGCTCGAGCACGGCCGCGTCGTCGAGGAGGCCCCCGTGTCGACCCTCCTCTCCCACCCGGCCTCCGCCATCACCCAGGGCCTGCTGCGGGACGCCACCGCCACGCTCTGGCGCCCGGGGACGGAGGACGAGGAATGACCACTCCCGCACCGCTCCTGCGCGCGCAGGGGCTGACCCGCGACTTCGCGCTGCCGCGGCGCACGCTGTTCGAGCGGCGCCGTACCGTCCGCGCGCTCCACCCCACCGATCTGACCGTCGCCGACGGGGAGTCCCTCGGGCTCATCGGCGAGTCCGGGTCGGGCAAGTCCACCCTCGTCCGGCTGCTGCTGGGACTGGACCGGCCCACGGCGGGCACCGTGGAGGTCGACGGCCGCCTCGTCGACGCCGGCGCGGCGGCGCGGGCGCTGCACTGGCTGCGCCGGCTCACCGGCCTGGTCTTCCAGGACCCGTACGCCTCCCTGGATCCGCGCATGAGCGTCGGCCGGATCGTGGCCGAGCCGCTCTGGGCGCTCGGCATCCCCGGCGATCATCGCGCCCGCGTGCGCGAGGTCCTGGTCCGCGTGGGGCTGGACGCGGCGATGGCCGACCGGTACCCGCACGAGTTCTCCGGGGGGCAGCGTCAGCGCGTCGCGCTGGCCCGGGCCATCGTGCATCGGCCACGGATCCTCATCGGTGACGAGCCCCTGTCCGCCCTGGACGTCACGGTGCGCGCGCAGATCCTGGAGCTCCTGCGGGAGCTGCGCCGCGACGAGGGACTGACGCTCGTCCTCGTCTCGCACGACATCGGCGTGGTGCACAGCCTCTGCGACACCGTGGCCGTGATGCACGACGGGCGGATCGTGGAGCAGGGCGCCACCGGTGCCGTGCTCCACCACCCGCAGGAGGACTACACCCGGCGCCTCCTCGCCGCGATCCCGGTGATCCCCGCCCCGGAGTGAGACGAGGCCGCGGAGTGAGACGAGGCCGCGGAGTGAGACGAGGCTGAGGTGTCCGGCGGAGGCACGAGGGACTTCTGCAGGAAGACGACGTCGAGGGTGCGGCCGAACTTCACGCCCACACGGCGCACGAGGCCGGCGTCCTCGAAGCCCAGCCGGCGGTGCAGCGCGATGGATCCGGCCGCCGAGCCGGGCTCGATCGCCGCGATGATCTCCCGCAGTCCCGCGGCCGCGCTCGCCTCCAGCAGGGCCTCCAGGAGCGCGCGCCCCGCGCCGCGGCCGACGGCGTCGGGAGCGAGGTAGATCGAGTCCTCCGCGGAGAAGCGATAGGCAGACTTGGTCCGCCACGGCTGCGCCAGCGCGTAGCCGAGCACCCTCTCGTCCTCATCGCCTCCGGTGGTGGCGACGAGGAACGGGAGGGCCGCCGCGAGCAGGGCCGCGCGCTTCTGGACCCAGAAGGCGCGATCGGTCTCCTCCTCGTCGAAGGTGATCGTCGTCTCCCGCACGTAGTGGTTGTAGATCGCGCACACCGCGTCCAGATCCCGCTCTTCGGCGGCCCGGATGCGCAGGCCACCGACCGGGGGCGCCCCGCGGGTCACGCGGCGGTCCCCTCCGTACCGGGGGCGGCATCCACCCGCCAGTCGATCGGGGCCGCGCCCGCCTGCTCCAGGAGGGCGTTCGCGCGGGAGAAGGGGCGGGAGCCGAAGAACCCGCGACTGGCCGACAGCGGCGACGGATGCGGGGTGGCGATCACCGCCGTGTCGCCCAGCAGGGGCCGCAGGTTCTGCGCGTCGCGTCCCCAGAGGATCGCCACCAGCGGCGCGGGACGCGCCACGAGGGTGCGGATCGCGAGCTCGGTCACCGTCTCCCAGCCCCAGCCGCGATGCGACCCGGGCCGTCCGGGCTGCACGGTGAGCACGCGGTTGAGGAGCATCACGCCCTGCTCCGACCAACGGGTCAGGTCTCCGTGCGGGGCCGGCGGGATGCCGAGATCGCTCTGCAGCTCCTGGTAGATGTTCGCCAGGCTCCGCGGCAGAGGGCGCACCGTCGGCTCGACCGCGAAGGAGAGGCCGATCGGGTGCCCCGGCGTGGGATACGGATCCTGTCCCACGATGAGGACCCGCACCCGGTCGATCGGCTGCGCGAATGCGCGCAGCACGTTCCGGCCGGCAGGCAGGTAGCCCCGGCCGGCGGCCTGCTCGGCGCGGAGCCTGTCGCCCAGGCCGGCGACGACGTCTGCGACCGGAGCGAGAGCCTCCGCCCATCCGGCGTCGATCAGGCCGTCGTCGGCCAGTTCCGCGAGCGTCCGCGCCACCGCCGGTCAGCCCTCCGTGCGACGGACCCGCAGCGGTCCGCGGGCCAGCACGTGCTGCGCGGACTGCGCCACCGGGCGCATCGTGACGAGGTCGAGGTTGACGTGCCCGGGGGCCCCGAGCGAGTAGGCGATGACATCGGCCACGTCCGCGGCGGTGAGGGGGGCCACCACGTCCGCGTACACGGCGTCGGCCGCGAGCTGGTCGCCGCCCAGGCGGTTGAGCGAGAACTCCTCGGTGTGCACCATCCCCGGCGCGATCTCGGTCACCCGCAGCGGCTCGCCGTTCAGCTCCAGCCGCAGCGCATGGACGAGCATGGACTCGGCGGCCTTCGCCGCGTTGTACCCGCCCCCGCCGGCGTAGGCGACCTGCGCGGCGGTGGAGGTGACGAACAGCAGGTCGGCGTGACCGTCCGCCTCCGCCGCGCGACGCAGCTGCGGCAGGAGCAGCGCGACCAGCCGCTGGGAGGCGAGCACGTTGGTCTCGTACATCCAGCGCCAGTCCGCGGGATCGCCGTGCTCCACCCGGTCGGTGCCGCGTGCGCCGCCGGCCACCTGCACGAGCGCGTGGACGGGGCCGGTCGCCTCCAGATGCGCCGCCAGTGCCTGCACGGCGCTCTCGTCGGTGAGGTCGCAGGCGTACGCGGACGCGCCGGTCTCCGCGGCGAGGGCCTCCAGCCGGTCGGCCCGCCGGGCGACCCCCACCACCTCCCCGCCCTGCACGCGCAGCGCCCGCACGGTCGCCGCTCCGAGCCCCGAACTCGCTCCGGTCACCACGGCGCGGCGCCGCGCTCCTGGCATCAACGTCATGCCTCCACGCTATCCCCTTCCCCGCCGGACCCGCACGACGGCGGGCGGGCGTGGCGTCCTCCCGCCGTCTCGCCCCTCCCGGAGCCGTCCGGGGCGTTCTGTTACGCCGCGCGTCCGCGAAGTGGCGGGGCAGGTGGCGATTCCGTACTCTCTCCTCAGGCGTCCCGCCGCATCCTTCCCGCCGTACCCGCTCATCCTCTTTCTCACAGGGAGTCATCATGACCGCTTCCGAGACCTGGCGTTTCGAGACCAAGCAGATCCACTCCGGCGCCGCGCCGGACCCGGTCACCAAGGCTCGGGCCACGCCGATCTACCAGACCACCTCGTACGTGTTCGACAGCGCCGACCACGCCGCGAACCTCTTCGCCCTGGCCGAGTTCGGCAACATCTACACCCGCATCCAGAACCCCACGCAGGACGTCGTCGAGCAGCGCCTCGCCGCACTCGAGGGGGGCACCGCGGCCCTCCTGCTGGCCAGCGGGCAGGCGGCGGCCACCTTCGCCGTGCTGAACATCGCCCAGGCCGGCGACCACATCGTCTCCTCGTCCTCCATCTACGGCGGCACCTACAACCTCTTCAAGTACACCCTCGCCAAGCTCGGCATC
>JBEBWQ010000007.1:0-25674 GCA_040392075.1 Microbacterium sp. | reverse complement strand
ATCCGCTCGGAGGAGTGTCGCCGCGATGGATCCGGTCCTCGATCCGGCATATCCCCTCGCGGCAGGCTCCCCTCGCGCCAGGCGGGGAGACGGACGCCCGCCGTGGCCGTCGATAATGGAGACATGGAGGAACCGAGCGACGAGGTGGACCGGATCGTCCATGCCTGGAACACCCAGCGCCCCGATCTCGACTTCTCCCCGCTGGAGGTGCTCTCCCGCGTCGACCGGCTCTCCCGGCATCTGGACCGCGCCCGGCGCGAGGTCTTCCGCCGCGGCGACCTGGAGCCCTGGGAGTGGGACGTGCTCTCCGCGCTCCGTCGCGCCGGGGCGCCCTTCCAGCTCTCCCCCAAGCAGCTGCTGCAGCAGACGCTCGTCTCCAGCGGCACCATGACCAACCGGATCGACCGGCTCGTCGGCCGCCGCCTCGTGCGCCGGGAAGGGGACCCCGGCGACAAGCGCAGCATCCTGGTCACGCTCACCGACGACGGGCGCGTCCGCGTCGACGCGGCCATCACCCGGCTGGTCGATGCCGAGGCCGGCCTCCTCCAGGCTCTCCCCCGCGGCGAGCGCGAGCGGCTCGCCGCCCTGCTGCGCCGGCTCTCGCTGAGCTTCGAGGACTGACCGGCGACGGAGGGCCGCACGCGCACCGCGCGCGACGACGAGGCAATTCGCGCACGGCCTCATCCGGGTACCGCCCCCTGCACCGCGGCCTCCTAGGATCGCACCCATGACCCTCTCCGTCTCCGCCCCGCCGACGCGGCGATCACCGCGCTGGATCCCCTTCACCGTCATCGTCGCGGCGACCGCCGTGCTGCTGACCTTCCCCGGGGTGCTCGGCCTGTTCGCCCCCGACCGCGCGGAGGGCACCGTCGGGGTGTTCCAGCGCGAGTCGCTCATCGCAGTGGACGGAAACCTCGGAGTCGCCGGCGTCATCGCGCCGGAAGGATGGCTGAAGGTCCCCGGCGAGGATCGCTCCGAGCTGGGCTTCGTCCGTCCCGACGGCAGCGCGATCATCGCCCTCAGCCTGCACACCGGTGGCGCGGATGCCGACCTCCTCCTCCGGGAGGACCTCCCCTTCGGCGCGGCGCTGACACCGATCCGTCCGCTCGCCCCGATCGGACGCTCCGAGGTGTCGATGCTCGAGTTCGACCTCTCCGCCGGAAACACCATCTCGCAGCGCATCGCCGCCTGCCAGACCGTCATCAAGAACGGCTGCCTGGTCTTCGATGTGGAGGCGGAGGCCGGAGCGTTCACCGAGGACGGCCTGCTTCCCGACGTCGTCCGCATGATCGAGAGCGCGGAGGTGATCGGATGAGCGCCCTCGCCCCGCGCCCCGCGGAGGCTCCGGCAGCCGCACCGGCCCCGGCACGCCGGACACCGGTCGTCTGGCAGCCACGGCATCCCGTGTTCTGGCTCGCGAGCGCGATGGTGGTGCTCTTCGGGGTGCAGATCGCGCAGACCCTGTTCACCGACCGCTCCGCCGCCCCGATGGCGATCGTGGTCTCGTTCGGCTTCCTCGTCGCGGAGGGGGCCCTGCTCTGGGCGATCCTGCGGACGATGCCTCGATTCCGCCGCCAGCCGCTCTCGCTGCTCCTGGCCGCCCTGATCTGGGGCGCGACGGCGGCCCCGGGCGCGGCGATGATCCCGAACACCGACATGGGTGATGTCCTGGCCCGCTTCGGTCTCAACTCGATGGCGGCAGCCCTGACCGCGCCGCTCAACGAGGACGTGATGCGCCTCCTCGGCGTGCTCGTGGTGCTGGTGCTCGGCTGGGGCCGGCGGATCACGGTGATGGACGGTGCCGTCTACGGCTTCCTCGTGGGCACCGGATTCACCCTCGCGGAGAATCTCCTGTACGCGCTGCGCGGGAGCGACCCCGCCGCCGCCGCGGGCGTCTCGCTGCTGCGCATCCTCGTCGGCTTCGGCAACCACGCCCTGTGGACCACCGTGGCCGGCGCCGCCCTCGCCTACTGCCTCGCTCGCCGTCAGCGCGGGCAGGGCGGGCGCTGGGGGGTGCTGGCGATCGGCCTGCTGGTGCCGATGGCGCTGCATATCCTCTGGGACATGCCGGCGCTCACCGTGATCTCGCTGCTGCACTTCCTGCTGCTGCTGGTGTTCCTCTACGTCCCGACGGTGGTGCTGTTCCTCCTCGCCGTCGCCGCCGGCCGGCGCGACGAGTTCGCCTGGTTCACCGAGACCACCGGCTCAGCACTCACGCGCAAGGAGTTCCGTCGGCTGCCCCGCGCGGAGCGCCGCGGCCTCGCGGACGATGCCGTGGCGGCGGAGCGGCTCCTTCCGCGGGGGTGAGGGGCACGCTCGATCCCCACGCCCCGTCTCTGTCGTCCTGCGCACCCCCCCCCAGGACGACAGAGACCGCGAAGCCTGTCCACGCAGGACGACGGAGCGGGTCGAGCTGCCTGCACGCGGCATGGCGGAAAGAGCAGGTCCGCACCGCGCGAGGTGAGGACGGACAGTGCCAGAGCCGCTCCCCGCCTACTGCGGCTGGTCCGCGCAGTTCGGGGTGGGGGCGGCGTCGTTCCAGCGGTCCAGCGTCCACTGCACGATCTGCGGGGTGAGCGGGGAGTCCGCCGCGACGAGCGAGTTGTGGCTGAGCCCCGGGAAGGTGCGGTAGTCGATCTCCTCCCCCGCGGCGCAGCGGGAGTCGACCCAGTCCTGCTGGAGCTCGGGCTTCACGAGCGGATCCGCGAGGCCCTGCGCGACCATCACCGGCGCCGGCCACGGGCCCACCGGCTCCTGCTCCTTCAGCAGGTCGCCGAACGTCCCGTCGAGCAGGCTGTTCGGGAACACCTGGTTAGGGATCTGCGTGCCGCCCACGATGGCCGAGAGCACGTCGCCGCCGTTGAAGCAGAGCCCCGCGATCTTCTCCACCCCGCCCGCGGATCCCGGCGTGAGGTTCTTCTCCAGCTCCAGCTCGGGATAGATCTGGTTCCAGGTGGAGGCGATGTAGGCCGAGACGGTCTTGCCCGGCGCGGTGTCCTTGTCGGCCTCGGCCAGGCCGAAGAGGTCGGAGGCGGGAGCGAAGGCCGCGACGCCCAGCACCGTGAACTCCGGTGCGTAGTCCGCGGCGATCTGCCCCGCCCACAGTGCTCCCTGGCCGCCCTGGGAGTGGCCCCAGATGACGGTGTCCGTGCTGAGGGTGAGCTCGTCCATCTGCAGCGCCGCGCGGGATGCGTCCAGCGCGTTGCGGGCCTCCGCGTCGCCGATGAGATAGGGGTGGGGTCCCTGGGTGCCGAGTCCGATGTAGTCGGAGGTGACCGCCGCCCAGCCCTGCTGGGTGACCATCTCGGCGAGGGCCGTGCCGGCGCCGTCGGCGAACGGCGTGGTGCTCAGCGACGGCGCGCACTGCGGGGCGACCCCGGTGGTGCCGTGGGCGACGGTGATCAGCGGGAGCGTGCCGGAGCCGCGCTGCGCGGGGGCGATGACGGTGCCGCTGGAGACCGCGATCGTGTCGTCGGGGTGCGTGGTCGTGTAGAGGATCTTCCACGCCTCGGCGCCGTCGGGGACGCCCTGGGTGAGCGGCTCGACGCGCAGCAGCACACCGGGACGGTCGGGGAGGGCGTCCGGGGCGGCGTAGAAAGGCCCGGGCTGCGGCAGCGGCACGCCGCCGAGGACGGAATGGCTGCCGAGGGCGAGTCCCCCGGCGAGCACGAGCGCGATGCCAGCGGCCACGGTCTGCACCCAGCCGTGCCGGGGCGGCGCGACCTGCGCAGGGCGGGCTGCGGCACGCCGCCGGAACAGCACGGCGAAGAGCAGCTGCAGCCCGAGGAACACGAACCACGCGCCGACCCCGAGCCGGAAGAACACCAGGGTGAGCACCGGCCAGCTGAAGGTGAGGGCACCGACGATGAGGGTCGCCAGAGAGGTGAGCAGCACGGCGGCACGGTGATCGGTCTCGCGACGGAACGCCTGGACGACGCCGATCGCGCCGCGCACCAGCAGGGCCGCGCCGATCAGGAACGCCAGCCAGGGCGCTCCCGACATCGGCCAGAGGGCGATGACGGCACCCGCGAGGATGAGCACCGCGCCGCCGATGCGCGGGAGCAGCCGCGCGAGCCCGTCCTCGGCCGGGCGCGGAGTGAGGAACGTCGCGATCCCGATCAGCACGAGGCCGAGGCCGGTGAGCTGGGCGATCGTCTGCACGGAGATCGCAGCGAGGAACAGCGCGACGCCGATGGCGACCGCGGCGAGGCCGATCACGATCTGAGCGGGGGCCGCGATGCGCCGCACGACGGCGAGCATGCGGTGGCGGAGGGAGGACGGCGCCCTCTCGGAGACCGGGGCGGAGTCGTTGAACGTCATCGTTTCCTCTCGAGGGGTGCGCGATCAGACTATCGCCGCACGGACCGGGCCCGTCGGACGGGCGCGCACGGAAGAGCCGGCCGCGGAGCGCAGGCCACGAGGCACGCGTGCTCGGGGCGTGACGGGAAGTGAGACCGCACCTGCCTTGCCGGAGCACATCGGGACACGCATCCGACAAGCGGCGGGTAGGTGGTTCCCACTCATCGTTCTCGGGACCGGCACCGTGGTCGTGCTCTTCCCGCACCGTTCCTCGTGATCGACCCGGGGCGGGGAGTCGTTCATCTGCGGAGACTCCCTGTCCGGGAAAGCCTCGCCGAGTGAGGAACCCGCAGTGCACCCACCAGGTGCCCCACCCGTCAGACGTACCGCCCGACCGAGGTCATGCCCCGCCCTGTCACCGGCCGCTGTAGACGGGGAAGGCGCTGTGCTCGCCGTAGTCCTGCGCATCGAGGGTGCGCAGAGAGTCCATGTCCTCGTCGGAGATGAGGAAGTCGACCTGCGCGTTGGAGCGCATATGGTCCGGGTCAGCGGTCTTCGGCAGCGAGACGGTGCCCAGCTGCAGGGTGTACCGGATGCACAGCTGCGGGACGGTCACACCGTACCGGTCGGCCATCGCCCGGATGCCGGGATGGTTCAGGATCTTCCCGTGCGCGATGGGCGAGTACGCCTCGACGAGGATGTCCTTGCTCGCGCAGTATGCGATGAGCTCGGATGGGGTGTTGCCCGCGTGGACGAGCAGCTGGTTCACCTGGGGGACGACCGTACAGGAGGCGAGGATGTTCTCCAGGTCCCGCTGTTCGAAATTGGAGACGCCGATGGCGCGGAGCCTGCCTGCGGCGTAGGCCTCCTCCTGGGCCCGCCACGCCGCACGATTGCCCTCGGCGTAGTCCCCGCCGCGGAAGTCCGCCCAGGGCTGAGGGCTGTGGATGAGCATCAGATCGATGTACTCCAGGCCCAGCGTCTCCAGGGACCCCTCGATCGCGGCGACCGCCCTGTCGTAGTCCTTGATCGCCGCAGCGAGCTTGGTGGTCACAAACAGCTCCTCCCGGGGGACGCCGCTGGTGCGGACTCCTTCGCCGACACCGCGCTCGTTGTCGTAGGCCTGAGCGGTGTCGATGTGGCGATACCCGATCTCGACGGCGTCCCTCACCGCCTGAGCCGCCCTGCCGTCCTCGATGAACCAGGTGCCCAGGCCCAGTTTCGGGATCTCGACACCGTGGGACAGGGTGTACGTCTCGTTCAGGATCATGCGTTGCTCCTCTTCTCGCTCTTCTCGCTCATCGTGTCGTACTCCTCGTCGGTGACCGCCTCCAGCCACTCGGTGCGGCTGTCCTCGCCGGGCACCTCGACCGCGATGTGGCTGAACCAGGAGCCCGCCTTCGCCCCGTGCCAGTGCTTCTTCCTGGCGGGCACCCGAACCACGACGCCCGGCTCCAGACTGATCGGCTCCTCCCCCTCGGCCTGGTACCAGCCGCTCCCGGCAGTCGCCAGCAGGATCTGCCCACCACCGGTCGACGCATGATGGATGTGCCAGTTGTTCCGGCACCCCGGCTCGAACGTCACATTCCCGATGATCACACCCTCGGACGTGAGCATGCTCAGATAGCTCTGCCCGATGAAGTACTCGGCGAAGGCATCGTTCTCCTCCCCTCGGGGAAAGATGCTGTCGAAGCCGTTCTCACTCATGATTCTCCTCCTGATCGTGTACCTAGCCAGACGCTGCCGCCGTCCTTCATGCGCGCCTCATCGCGGTGGGCATGCATCCATGCTCGCCCGCGGGCGGATTCCCTGCCAGTGGAGGGAATCATCCTGGGAGGGTTTCCTCCCCCTCACCCGGACCATGCCGGATGTGAGACTGGGACCATGAGCGGCGACACGAAGATGAACGAGCTCGGCGTGTTCCTCAAGGCCCGCCGCGCCGAACTGACGCCCCGTGCAGCCGGACTCCCCGACACGACCGGTCCGCGGCGCGTGACCGGGCTGCGCCGGGAGGAGGTCGCCCAGCTCGCGTCGATCAGCACCGACTACTACACCCGCATCGAGCAGGGCCGCATCCACGTCTCCGCGCCGGTGCTGACCGCCCTCGCCGACGTGCTCCGGCTCGACGAGGACCAGCGCCGCTACCTGTTCAGCCTCGCCGGGAAACCTTCCACCCGGACGCGGCGGCGTGTCACGCAGAAGGTGCAGCCGCAGCTGCAGCGACTCCTGGACGACCTCAGCGCCACGCCCGCGATCGTGATGGGCAGGCGCATGGACATCCTCAGCTGGAACCGGCTCGCAGCGGCGATGATCACCGACTTCGCGAAGGTCCCGGTCAAGCATCGCAACTACGTCCGCATCCTGTTCACCGACCCTGCCATGCGCACCCTCTACCAGGATTGGGACACCGTCGCGAAGACCGCCGTCGCCCAGCTGCGCATGGAGGCGGCGAGATACCCCGACGACCCCCGCCTGGCGGCCCTGGTCGGAGAGCTGTCCGTGCAGGATGCGCAGTTTGCCCAGTGGTGGGCGGCCCGCAACGTCGCCAGCCTCTCGACCGGCACCAAGGCGATGAACCACCCCACCGTCGGCGAGCTCGTCCTGGACTGGGACACGCTGACCGCGACCACCGACGCCGAGCAGCAGCTCGTCATCTGGACCGCCGCTCCCGACGCCCCCACTCATGAGGCGCTGCGCCTCCTGGCTTCCTGGGCGGCCGGCGCCTCCGAGCCTGCGGAGGGCGTGCGCCCGGCCCACCGATCCCGCTGAGCGGCTCGCCGCGGAGCGTCCCTCGCCCTGAGGCTTCGACCCGGGCGACGAGGGCCTGCCCGACGAAGGGGTCTCGGCGTCGCCACGCCCCGGTTGTCCGTTCGTACTGACCGTCGCTGCTGTCCTCCGGGTCGATGATTGCCCCGGGTCAACAAGCTCGTTGATCCGGTAAAGGGCTTCAGTCGACGGAGTGATTTCAACGGCGGGTGGACAGGACTCGAGCCACTCCGAGGCGCGCGGTCCGACGATCGCTACGGTCATACCGCCGTCGAAAGGGTCGACGTTCGGCGAACTATCAAAACACAGGGACACTGCCTACCGGGACCTGTTCTTCCGTGCCACCAATCTCGGATCAGAAACATGTTGGTGGCCTACGAGGCACGGACTAAAGTAGCTGGACAGCAGGGCTTGATCATCGTGGACAGGGCGCGCGTGGTGCGTGCCGATTGATGAGCAGGGGGTCGGCCATGGGTTCGAAAATCATCATTGACCCTGACACTCAATGCGAGATCGAGGTCCCCGAGTATTCCTCTGAGGAACAAGCGCTGGACAGGGCCCGACGGATCGCCTCGGGGAGCATGCCGGTCATTCGCATGTTCCCCGAAATCGGAAGCCCGATACCGCTGTGGGGAGACCGCGGTCCTTTGCTCGATTGGGAGGAGCTAGGCATCACGCCAGAGCTCCATTCCGCGCTTCTTTCATGGCAGGCAACGTGGGAAGCCCAGTGCCACTACGAGAGAGGATGGACACATCAACAGGATTTCTCCGAGTGGAGGACGGCCGGAGACCTGTTGTATGAGCGGCTCACTCAAGCACTGTGGACAACAGCCGCTGTTTGCCCCGAGTACAGCACCGGGGCGACCCGTCCTGCTGAGCCGCCCCGGACATCGCTAGCCTGAATTCAGCAGGTCAGAGCCTCCGTGGGGTAGGAAGTGATCAGTCTGTCACTGTCAATCGCAAACACCGCAGCCGTCTTCACGGACCCGATCGGGACGGGCGGCCCGCTTGCGGGATACTCGACCAGCCAAAGGCGCCCCATCACACAGACCGTGTTATTGGGCTTGATCGGACTGTTGTAGGTCCAAAAAGTGATGGCATGTCCTGTACCGGCAACCATCAGATCGTCCCATCCCTCGATCCCATCAACAGCCCAGTTCCATCCCAAGTCGATGAACTCGTCATAGACGTGCTGCCACTGGCTCTCATGGTTTCCCCTGATGTGCTTGTAGCCCCATCCCTGACGGGTGAGGTCATTGTGGGTCCCGCATTTCAGCGTGACGTCATGACCATATCCGTCCTTGAACCAGGTGAACCAGGCGTACTCATCGTTTTCCCAGTTGAGGGTGAAGCACCCTACCCATTGGGTGAAGTCGATGAGCTGCGGAGTAACAATATCTCCTTCTGCGGATGAAGGTTCTTCCATGTCCAGAGACGGAAAACTCATCACCTCAGAGAGCGGAGTCAGTACCCCGTCCACTTCTACGGACAGGACGCGGTGGCTTTCACCGGCGTCGTTGCTTTCCGTCGCTGCCGCCCCGGTCGAGAATGCTCCCACAACGAAGATTCCTGCCGCGATCGCTGCCATCAATTTTTGGTGTCGCAACATTCTTTGCTCCTCTGCATCGTTCGATCCGCAAGGGAAAGCAAAGTATCTGTCCATCTAGGAAGTCGCTCGGCGCGTGAGTTTCCTGACAAGACAGCCGGTCATGCAGCCATACCCATCGCCGCTTTCGGTGTCGACTCCTGGACCACGCCGGAATCCCCGCATATTTTCACGACCACGCGCCTGCGCTGACGATCGAGCTCAGACATCCAGGCCCCTCAGCTACGCTGGGAAGGACATGGCGCATCTTCTCGGGGCCGAGGCCCTCCACCTGGAATTCCCGACCAAGGTCGTCTTCGACTCCGTCTCCCTGGGGGTGAACGAGGGCGACCGGATCGGCATCGTCGGCCGCAACGGCGACGGCAAGTCGAGCCTGCTGGCGATGCTCGCAGGGCTCATGCAGCCCGACTCCGGGCGGGTGACCGTGCGCGGCGGCGTACGAGTGGGCGTGCTCGATCAGGGCGACACCCTGGACGACGACCTGACGATCGCGCAGGCCGTCGTCGGCGACGCCCCCGAGCACGAGTGGGCGGGCGACGCCCGGGTGCGCGATGTGATCGCGGGCCTCCTCGGCGACCTGGACTGGCATGCCTCCGTCGCCGCGCTCTCCGGCGGTCAGCGCCGCCGCGTCGCCCTCGCCCGTCTCCTCACCGGCGACTGGGACGTCCTCATGCTGGACGAGCCGACCAACCACCTCGACGTCGAGGCGATCACCTGGCTCGCCGAGCACTTGAAGCGCCGCTGGTCGGCGAACGCCGGGGGCCTGCTGACGGTCACCCACGACCGCTGGTTCCTCGACGAGGTCTGCACCGCCACCTGGGAGGTCCACGACCGGATCGTCGAGCCCTTCGAGGGCGGCTACGCCGCGTACATCCTGCAGCGGGTGGAGCGCGACCGGCAGGCGGCGACCATCGAGCAGCGCCGGCAGAACCTCGCCCGCAAGGAGCTCGCCTGGCTGCGGCGGGGCGCCCCGGCGCGAACGAGCAAGCCGAAGTTCCGCATCGACGCCGCGAACGCGCTCATCGCGGACGTGCCCGAGCTCCGCAACCCCACCGAGCTGCAGTCGCTGGCCGTCTCCCGTCTCGGCAAGGACGTCGTGGACCTCATCGACGTCTCCGTCTCCTACGGCGACCGGCCGGTGCTGCGCGACATCGAGTGGCGCCTCGCCCCCGGCGAGCGCACCGGCATCCTCGGCGTCAACGGCGCGGGCAAGTCGACGCTCCTGAGCCTCGTCGACGGCTCCGTGGAGCCGACCACGGGGCGGGTCAAGCGGGGCAAGACGGTCAAGGTCGCCACCCTCACCCAGCGTCTCGACGAGCTCGAGGAGCACCTGGACGACCCGGTGCGCACCGTGGTGGAGCGGCTGCGCACCACCTATACCTTCGGCACCGGATCGAAGGCGCAGGAGCTCACCCCCGGCCAGCTCCTGGAACGGCTCGGCTTCTCCTCGGCACAGCTGTCGACCCCGGTGAAGGAGCTCTCCGGCGGCCAGAAGCGTCGCCTCCAGCTGCTGCTGATCCTGCTGGACCAGCCGAACTGCCTGATCCTCGACGAGCCCACCAACGACCTCGACACCGACATGCTCGCCGCCCTGGAGGACCTGCTGGACTCCTGGCCGGGCACGCTCATCGTCGTCTCGCACGACCGCTACTTCCTCGAACGTGTCACCGACCAGCAGTTCGCGATCCTCGACGGGCGCCTGCGGCACCTCCCCGGCGGAGTGGACGAGTATCTGGCGCTTCGGCGGGCCCAGCTGCGGACCGCAGGGCAGAGCGGGACCGCGACTCCCGGGACCGCCGCACCGGACGTTCCGGCGACCGGGGGAAGCCTCTCGGGCGCCGAGCTGCGGACGGTGCAGAAGGAGCTCGCCGCCGTCGAACGCAGGATGGACAGGCTGCAGCAGCAGGTCCACGGCGCGCGGGCGTCGCTGGCCGATCACGATCAGTCCGACTACGTCGGGCTCGGGTCCGAGATGGAGAGGATCGGCCGGCTCGAGGCAGAGCTACGGGAGCTCGAGGAGCGCTGGTACGAGCTCAGCGAGCAGGTCGGGTAGCGCGCCCCTCTCTCAGGCGGCGATGTTGGCGCTGTCTCCCGGACGCCGTGGCACGACCGCTTCCCCGCGCCGCTCCCGTGACGATCGCCACTGGCCGCTCGTCCCTCCCCTCGCTCTTTCTCGCAGATGTCACCGGGAGGAGTGCTCAGCCGAACAGCCGCCGGAACACGTTCGTCTCTGCGAGGTCCAGCAGCTCCTCGCCACGACCGGACAGGATCGTCCGCAGCGCGTAGAGCGTGAAGCCCTTCGCCTGCGCGGCGGTGACCGTCGGCGGGATCGAGAGCTCCTGACGCGCGGTGACCACGTCGATCAGCGCCGGCCCCTCATGCGCGAAGGCCTCCGTGAGCGCACCCTCGAGGTCGTCGGGTCTCTCGACGCGCCGGCCGTGGATGCCGATGGCGTTGGCGAGGTCGGCGAAGTTCGGGTTGTCCAGCTCGGTGCCGTAGTTCACGAACCCGGCGGCCTTCATCTCCAGCTCCACGAAGTTCAGCGACGAGTTGTTGAAGACCACGAGCTTGACCGGCAGCTTCAGCTGCCGCACCGTCAGCAGCTCGCCGAGCAGCATCGCCAGCCCGCCGTCGCCGGCGAGGGCGACGATCTGCCGGTCGGGGAACGCCGACTGCGCGCCGATCGCGTGCGGCAGCGCGTTCGCCATCGAGCCGTGGGTGAACGACCCGATCAGGCGGCGCCTCCCGTTCATGGCGAGGTAGCGAGCGGCCCACACCGTCGGAGACCCGACGTCGGGGATGAACACCGCGTCGTCGTCGGCCAGGTCGCTGATCAGCCTGGCGACGTACTGGGGATGGATCGGGGTGCGATTGCGATCGTTCGTGGCCAGCTCGTCCAGGCCCTTCCGGGCCTTGGCGTAGTGGGTCCTCGCCGAGTCGAGGTGCTTGCTGTCGGTGCGCTCCTCCAGCAGCGGCAGCAGGGCCGCGACCGTGTCCTTCACGCTGCCGACCAGGCCCAGGTCGATGGGTGTGCGCCGCCCGAGGTTCTCGCCGCGGATGTCGAGCTGGATGACGGTCGCCTTCGACGGGTAGAACTGCCGGTAGGGGAAGTCGGTACCGAGCATCAGGAGCACGTCGCAGCTCTCCATCGCCCGGTACCCGGAGGAGAACCCGAGCAGCCCGGTCATCCCGACGTCGTAGGGGTTGTCGTACTCGAGGAACTCCTTGCCGCGCAGCGCGTGCACGATGGGCGCCTTGAGCCTCTCGGCGAGCGCGATCAGCTCGCCGTGCGCGCCCTCGGTGCCGGCGCCGCCGAGGATCGTGACGTTCTTCGCCGCGTTCAGCAGTTCCGCGGCCCGCTGCAGCTCGGCGTCCGCGGGGCGCATCACGCGCGGGGCGTGGGTGATCGGCGCGGAGCGGCGTCCCTCCGGGGCGTCCTTGAGGAAGACCTCGCCGGGGATGACGACGACCGCGACGCCGCGCTTCTCGATCGCGGTGCGCATCGCGATCTCCAGCACGTGCGGGAGCTGCTCCGGGATGCTCACCAGCTCGGTGTACACCGATGCCTCGCGGAACAGCTCCTGCGGGTGCGTCTCCTGGAAATAGGTGCTGCCGATCTCGGGGCCGGGGATCTGCGCGGCGATCGCCAGCACGGGCACCCGGCTGCGGTTCGCATCGTACAGCCCGTTGATCAGGTGCGTGTTGCCCGGCCCGCAGCTTCCCGCGCACACCGCCAGGCCACCCGTGAGGGCGGCGTCGGCCGCCGCCGCGAAGGCCGCCGCCTCCTCGTGGCGGACGTGCTGCCAGGCGAGCGTGCCGTCCCGGCGCAGCGCGTCGGTGAAGCCGTTGAGGGAGTCCCCCGGGAGGCCGTAGATCCGCGTGACTCCCGCGTCCTTGAGGGTCTCGACGATGCTGTCGGCGATGGTGGCCATGCGATTCCTCCGAGTCGTTCTCGTCGTCCTGTCCCTCGAGGCTACGCGCGTGGCGGGCACCGCGGGCCGTGAGGGGCTGTGCTCGTGCCGGGTCCCAGGAGGAGAATGAGAGCGCGGAGAGATCCCCGACTCCGCCGCGCTCCACCGATCGGGCCCGGCAGAAGGAAGGCCGAGAGATGGCACACCGAGCACCCACGATCCGTCCGTTCTCCGCCGACGTCGATGAGGTCGGCGCCCCGTGCGGGGGGTGCCCTCTGCCGGGCCGGTCCTCCCTCCCCCGGCCGGCGCGCGTGGTCACCGCGGATTCGCCCCGATGAGCCGGCGCGACGACGGCTCCCGTCCGCAGCGACGACGGCGGCACCGCGTCCTTCAGACCCTGCTCCTCGCCCTCGTTGCGATCGCCGTCCTTCTGGTCGTGACACTCGGCCCCCGCCTGGCGGGCGATCTCGTGGAGCGGGGCACCCTCGCGGAGTTCTACCTCCCGCCCGCCGGCGCGGCGGACGGAGCCCCCGGGACCATCATCCGCAGCGAGCCGCTGCGGGGCACGCCCTTCGACGCCGAGGCATGGCGGATCATGTACCGGACGACGGACGTCCACGGCGAGACGGTGGTCGCCACCGGCATCGTGCTCGCCCCGCGGGGTGCCGCGCCCGCAGGCGGGCGGACCGTGCTCGCCTGGGGCCACCCGACGACCGGGACCGCGGAGGAGTGCGCGCCGTCCCGGTCCCTGGACCCGTTCCTCGACATCGAGGGGATGCGGATGATGCTCGACCGGGGCTACACGGTCGTCGCCACCGACTACGTGGGCATGGGCACCGCAGGTCCCGACTCCTACCTGGTAGGCGTCACCGCCGGGAACAGCGTCCTCGACGCGGTGCGCGCCGCCCGTGCCCTGGACGGCACCGGCGCGAGCGCCTCGGTAATCCTCTGGGGGCACTCGCAGGGCGGGCAGGCGGTCGTCTTCGCCGCCGAGCGCGCCACGGCCTACGCCCCGGAGCTGCATATCGAGGCCGTCGCGGTCGCGGCTCCCGCCGCGGATCTGACCGCGCTCCTGGAGGGACACCTCGACGACGTCTCGGGCGTCACGATCGGGTCGTACGCCTTCCAGGCCTACTCGGAGGTCTACGCCGCCCGCGGGGCGCAGCTCGACGGCATCCTCACGCCGGACGCGCAGCGGATCCTGCCGCAGATGAACAGTCTCTGCCTGCTCACCCACCTCTCCGAGCTCCACCGGATCGCCGCGCCGGTCGTGGGCGGGTTCGTGTCGGCGAACCCGAGCGACGTCGAGCCCTGGGCGACCCTGCTGAGGGAGAACTCCGCGGGCCGCACGGCGTTCGACGCACCGCTCTTCGTCGCCCAGGGGCTGAAGGACGAGCTCGTGCTCCCGGAGGACACCGAGGAGTTCGTCGACGGCGAGAGACGGCTCGGAATCGACGTGACCTACCACCCCATCCCCCTCGCCGACCACGGCACGGTCGCGTACCTTGCCCTCCCTGCTCTGAACGGCTGGCTCGACTCGCTCGAGCGCTGAGCCGGCCGCGGACGCCGCTTTCGGCGGCTGCACGCCCCTGCCCGCGTCCGTCTGCCGCACGCGTCCGCTCTCCGCCGGTGCCGTCATCGGGATCGCAGCGCGTCTCCCCGGCGGACGACGAGGGTCGCCGGCGGGCCGGACGCCCCTCGCCTCCTGCGTTCCTCCGTCACCCCGCGGCGGTGCCCCGTGACGACGGATCACCGGGGCGGCGCCGGGTTCAGTCGCCCCGCGCTCGGCGGCGCCGGGCCAGGGTGACGACGTCGTCCAGGGAGACCGGCCTTCCGTCCGGCCCGGGCTTCTCCCGCGTCCGGACCTCGGCGACGAGGAGCTCCCACTCCGCGGGATCGAGCGCGAGCTGCTCCCACTCCTCCCCGGGCACGGGGAACCGGTGCTCGTGCCCATGGGCCACATCGGCGCCGAGCGGGAAGCCGGCGTGCGAGGTGATGAGCAGATGACCGCCCGGGGTCACCCGCTGCGCGGCCTGCCGAAGGATCTCCTCGCGGGACAGGGCGACCGGCGAGTGCAGGAAGCTCGCGGTGACCAGATCGTAGTCGCCGTCGGGCACCGCCGCGAGGTCGGCGGCGAGGAACCGCGCCCGATCGGCCTCGAGCCCGGCGGCACGCGCGGCCTCGGCGGCGCGGCGGATGGCGGTCGGCGAGATGTCGACGCCGGTCACCGCCCAGCCGCGCCGGGCGAGCCAGATCACGTCCGCGCCCTCGCCGCAGCCGAGGTCGAGCGCCCTCCCCGGAGGGAGAGAGGCCGCCACCTCGGACAGCACGCCGTTGACCGCCCCGGACCACACCCGGCCGGCGCCCGCGTACCGCTCCTCCCAGTAGTCCGCGGGGGCGACCTGCGGCCACGCCGCCGGATCGCCTTCGGCCGCGTCGAAGTCCGCGGCGACCAGAGCGGCGTTCACGCCTGCTCCGGCCATGGCGCCGGCTCCGATCGACATCGGCACGTTCGCCGCCGGGGTCACCACGTTGCCGACCGCCCAGACGCGGTCGTCGCTCGTCTTCCCGGTCGCATCGACGGCGAGGAACGACCCGAACGGCGTCTCGCTGCGCTCCAGCCCCAACGGGGCGAGGAAGCCGTCGTGCGGGTGCGGCGCACCGGCGGTGAAGATCGCGTCGACGGGGACCTCGCGTCCATCGCGGAGGCGGACGGCGGTGACCGCGGCACCCTCTCCGAGGATCTCCGCGACCGGCTCGGGCTCGAGGGCGATGCCCCGGGCGCGCAGACGCCGCCCGGCCTCCGGGGCGAGCGGTCCGAGCCCGTCCGTGAAGACGGTGACGCGGTCGCTCCACTGCCGGATCAGCTCGGCCTGGTGCAGGCCGAGCGGCGAGGTGGTCAGGACGCCGAGGTGCCGGTCGCGGACCTCCCAGCCGTGGCAGTAGGGGCAGTGCAGCACGGTCACGCCCCAACGCCCGGCCAGCCCGGGGACATCGGGGAGCTCGTCGCTGAGCCCGGTCGCGACGATCAGGGAGCGTGCCGGCAGCCGGGCGCCGTCGGCGGTGATGACCCGCAGATCCGCCTCCGTTCCCTCGACCCGGTGGACGACGTCGTCCAGGAACTCGACGCCATAGCTCGCCGCCTCGGTCCGACCGCGGGCGATGAGCTCCGCCGGAGGGACGCCCTCCTGGCCGAGCACGCCGTGCATGTGCGCGGCGAAACGGTTGCGGGGACGGCCCGCGTCGATCACGAGCACGCGGCGCCGGGAACGGCCGAGCATGAGCGCCGCCGCCAGCCCCGCCGGGCCGCCGCCGGCGATGACCACATCCCACCTGTTCTTCTCCATGGCCCCAGCCTGTGTGACACAATGACTATTCCGCAAACAGATTTGCGAAATTGGCAAGGAGGTTCGACATGCGGGACGAGCTGGAGCAGGTCGGCGCGCGGCTGCGGACGGTGCGTCAGTCGCGCGGGCTGACGCTGGAGGAACTCGCGTCGAGCGCGGGCATGTCGGCCAGCACGCTGTCCCGCCTGGAGTCGGGCAAGCGGCAGGCGAGCCTGGAACTGCTCGTGCCGCTGACGCGGCGGCTCGGGATCCGGCTCGACGACCTCGTGCCGCAGGAGACCGCGGACCCGCGTGTGCGCCGTCCAGTCATCCGCCGCGACGGGCTCGTCATCGCCCCGCTCGCCCCGGAGCACTCACCCGTCCACACCTACAAGATCACCTACCCCGCCGGCGGTACACTGCCCGAGCTGCGGGTGCACGACGGATACGAGTGGCTGTATGTGCTCCACGGGCGACTGCGGCTGCGGCTGGGCGCGCAGGACCTGACCCTGGGCCGCGGCGAGGCGGCGGAGTTCGACACCCGCACCCCGCACGCGATGTCCGCTGCCGGCGGTCGGCCCGCGCAGGTCATCAGCATCTTCAACGAGGCCGGCGCACGCATGCACACCCACACGACGGACTGACCTCGGCGTCGGTCTCGGGGCAGACCTCGGACCGGAGCCGCAGGGGGACGACGACCGACGGGGTCGCACGCACCCTGCGCGCGATGCCGACGGAGATCGGCGGCGGCCGACGCCGCCGGGAGCGACGCCGGACGTCGCCGATCGGCTATGCGTGGTGCCCCGCGCTCACTACGGGCTGCCCCGCGCGGGTCCGGCGCGCACGGTCGCGCGTGGCGTACGCTCCCGCCCAGAGCGCGAATCCGATGATCGGGATGAGGATGTCGGTGTAGAGGACCAGGCCGGCGTTGTTGGGCGCCATGTTGCCCGTGGTGACGATGTCGACGATGTGGGTGCCGGCGGCACCCCAGAGGAAACAGGCCGGTCCGACGAGCGCGGCGAACTTGAGACTGAACGGCATGCGCGCCGGGAAGGCGATCAGGCCGACGACGCCCACCCCGATGCTCGCGAAGCCGACCTCGGCCTGGAAGCCGTTGTTCTCCCATCCGATCGACGCGGCAGCCATGTCGCCGAAGGCGGTGTGCATGATCCCGTTGAAGATATAGGTGATGCCGATCGCGAAGAAGAGGAACCAGTTCAGGAAGACGGCGAAGACCCCGTTCCTCCCGGGTCGCCGGACCAGCACGATCACGAGGGCGACGAGCACGCCGACCACGAAGAAGGTCCCCGTGAAGTTGCTCAGCAGGAACGCGATCGCCACGCTCAGGGGGTCGGTCATGGAAGGCTCCGTTCGGAATCGGCTCGGCATGCGCGCGCGGTCGACGAACCGGAATGATCGCACGCATTGTTGTGATGCAAGACTACTGAAACTAACATTTCTGAATCTAGATGCATATCGATCGAGGAGGCTGACATGACCTAGCCCGCACCGCACCCGCCGCCGAAGGACTCCCGGCACACCCGCCGCAAGGCCCGGACCCGCGCACGGATCACGGAGGCCGCCAACCATCTCTTCACGGAGAAGGGATACCTCGAGACCTCGGTCGAGGACATCTCCGAGACGGCGGATGTCGCCGTGCGCACGATCTACACGCATTTCCCCTCGAAGGCGGCGATCCTGCTGGACCACTTCGACCGCTGGCTCGACGCGCTGGTGGACGGGATCCTGGACCGCCCGGTGGACGAGCCCCTTGCCGAGGCCGTCCAGGCCTCGCTCCGGGCGATGACGGAGGCCGGCTGGCCGGACCGCTCCTACGGGAACATCACGGAGTCTCCGCCGTCCGCGCTCGGCCTCGTCGACGGTCCGCCGGAGGTCGCCGGCCACATGATGCACGCCTGGATGCGGGCGCAGGACCGCATCGTCGAGGACGCGTCCGTACGCGGCGATTTCGCCCCCGGCTCCCTGGAACCGCGCGTACGGGCGGCGGCCGTGTTCGCGGCCTGCATGGGCCCGATCCTCGCCGCGCAGATCTCGAGGACCGGCGACCCCCTCCCCCGGGACGCCACGGCGAACAGCCTCATCATGGGGTTCGTCACCCGCCTCGCCCGCGGCGGCCTCTAGGCGAAGGCCGGAGATCGCCGGGTCAGAGATCGCCGCGGGTGATGATCTCGAGGATGCCCAGGCCCGGACTGCCGCCGGCGGCACGGAGTGTCGCCGAACGACCGGGCTCTTTTGCGCCTGCGGCCGACATCGCGGCGATCCACGCCGTGAACACCGCGACCGCGCGGGCCTGCGGTTCGAGCGAGCCCTTCGGATGGTCCCCGCGCTGCGCCGCGTCAGCGGCCAGGCGCTGCATCTCCCGCATCCACCGCTGCATGATGTGGCCGGCAATGTCGGGCGTGCCCGAGCTCAGATGCTCAACGAGGGGGTGCACGCGGATGTCGTCGTTCTCCACGCGATCGACCCAGCCGGCCTCGCCCATCGCACGCAGCGCTTCCCGCACGGTCTCCACGATGGGCTCGTCCACCGGGCGCTGCAGGATCTCCTCCACGAAGACCCCCACCCAGGAGTCGAAGTAGTCCAGCATGATCGCCGCCTTCGAGGGGAAGTGCGTGTAGATCGTGCGCACCGCGACGTCGGCGGCCTCGGAGATGTCCTCGATGGACGTCTCCGCGTAACCGCGCTCCGCGAACAGCCGCTCGGCGGCCTCCTGGATCTTGGCTCGTGTGACCGCCTTCCGGCGTTCCTGCCGCGTGCCGGCCCGGGAAGATTCTCGCGCAGCCATGGCTCCACCCTACGCGAGCGGCCTTTTCGCGTGCACAATTGCAAGCCATGCACTTTTCTGAGGAGTGCACCGCACGGTCTTGCACTTATATTGCAGCGAGTGCAATAATCATGCTCGTGCAAAGAAAACTTGCGTCGAGGAGATGATCCGACGCGAGGGGTCGACCGGTCTCGGGTGACCGACGACGATCCGGCACCCCTGGGGAGGGAGCGTTCGCCGGCCCGGGGGGATGCCCTCCGCATACGCCCCCGGGCCGGCGACGCGGGGTTCGCGCAGCGCCGCCGCCGCCGCCGAAGGGACCGTCCCCGCGGCGCCGAGGACGTCGGCCCGTCATGTCCCTTTCGGGCTGACGGCGACCTCTCGCCTCAGCGCAAGGGAGCGAAGGCCTCACGGAGGGCGATGAGCTCGTCGAGCTGCGAGCCGAGCACCGTCGTCTGCTGATCGTTCGGGATGAAGACGCCGTCCTCGACCTGGGTCGCGGGGAAGTTGATCTCCACGTTGCCCCGCGGCATCGGCATGCCGAGGACTGCCACGACCGGTCGCAGGGCGGCCTGGGCGCGCGTGCCGCCCGAGTTCCCACCCCAGTTGATGAAGCCGACGGGCTTGCGGGTCCACTCGTCGTTCAGGTAGTCGATCGCGTTCTTGATCGGAGCGGAGTAGCTGTGGTTGTACTCCGGGAAGGCGAAGAGGAAGCCGTCGGCCGCATCCACGCGCTCGCTCCAGGCGATCGTGTAGGGCTTGGTGTACTTCTTCAGCCGAGGGTGGTTCGGCTCGTCCATCAGCGGCAGGGCCAGCTCCGCGAGATCCACGAAGTCGACCTCGAACCGGCCGTCGGCCTCCGCCGTGCGCCGCGCCCAGTCGGCGATCGACGCGCCGATGCGGCCGTCGCGCACGCTGCCGAGGACGATCATGAGCCTGAACATGCGGTGATTCCCTTCCGTCGCCTCGCCGACGCGAGGACCATGGCACCCGGGCCGGGGCACGATGGCTCCGCGCCGACCTCTCCCACCGTAGAGCATTCTCACGCGGCGTCCGGCGCCTCCTGCAGAGCCCGCCGGGTCCGGAAGACGCGGACCTCACCGGTGAGCGGATCGGCGAAGCGCAGCTCGCGGGCGAGCAGCTGCAGCGGACGCGCGAAGTCGTCCGGCGCCTCCGGCAGCAGCTCCGGGTAGAAGCCGTCGTTCAGGATTCCGAGCCCGAGGGCGGCCAGGTGCACGCGGAGCTGATGCATCTTCCCGGAGTGCGGGCGCAGCCGCGTGTGCACCACGCGGTCGTCGGCTCCGATCAGCTCGACCCGTGTCTCGGCGTTCGGCTCGAGATCGTCGCGCACCTGCACGCGGACGTGGCCGCGCTGCTTCTCGATGTGGTTCCGGTAGACGAGGGGGAAGGACCCCTCGCCCTGCACGGGGCCGGTCCCCCCGGCGACGGGCCCCCCTGCGTCCGTCAGCCCTCCGCCCGCCGGGGTTGGACCCGGGCCGTCGAATCCCGCCGGGCGGGCGGAGACGGCCTCGTACACCTTCTCCACCTCGCGCCGCTCGAACAGCAGCTGATAGGCGCCGCGGGTGTCCGGCCGCACCGAGAACATCAGCAGGCCCGCGGTCGCCCGGTCGAGGCGGTGGATCGGCGTCAGCTCGGGGATGCCCAGCCGATTCCGCAGCCGCACCAGGGCGGAGTTCTGCAGGTACTTGCCGCCCGGTGTCGTCGGCAGGAAGTGGGGTTTGTCGACCACCACCAGCTCGTCGTCCCGGTGCAGGATCTCCACGTCGAACGGGATCTCCCGCTCCACGGGCGGCTCCCGGTAGTACCAGACGAACTCGTGCACGCCCAGCGGCGTCTCCCGGGTGAGGGCGGAGCCGTCAGACGCCACGATCTCGCCCCGATCGAACCGGCCCAGCAGCCGCTCCGGATCGAGGTGGAAGAAGCGCTCGGCCATGTACGCTCCCACCGTCGGCCACGGTCCTGCGGCTGGAAGGTGCAGCCGCGTGGCGCCGACCCCGTCCCGGACGGGCAGCGGCGAGCGCATCGCCATCAGGCCGCCCCTCCGCACCCGCCTGCGGAGGCCCGCCGGGCGGGAGCCACACACGATGCGGCGACGATCGCCGTTGCGGCCATGCGGTCCTCCGGGAGTCGTCGATGCGGGCGGGCTCCCGTCATGGTAGCCGTCTTCCAAGCGGTGCTCCGAGTGCGGGCCCCGGGGATCGGGAGGAGGCATCGAGATCCGGAGGAGCGGGCGCGGGAGGATCCGATCCCTGCGCATCTGCCCGCTCACAGCACCACCCCTCTCTGCTTTCCCTAACATGGAGGGATGACCGGGGCGGAGCGGGTGCAGAGTCCGAGGTCGGTGCCGGAGGCACCGGTCCGTCCGGAGGAGGTGCGGACGTCGGCGGACGGCCTCTCCGAGGTCGCCGCCCTGGCCCGGCGGATCGCGACCTCCCTCGGCCGCGTGATCAGCGGAAAGGACGAGGCGATCGCCTCGGTCGTGCTCACTCTCCTCGCCGGCGGGCACCTGCTCATCGAGGACGTGCCGGGGGTCGGCAAGACCACGCTCGCGACCGCGCTCGCCCGGTCGCTCGACGTCGAGGCGCACCGCATCCAGTTCACCTCCGACATGCTGCCCACCGACGTGACCGGCCTGTCGATCTACGACCAGGACCGGCACGAGTTCCGCTTCCACCCGGGCCCCCTCTTCACCCATGTCGTCATCGGCGACGAGGTGAACCGGGCCACCCCCAAGACCCAGTCGGCGCTGCTGGAGGCGATGGCCGAGCACGCGGTCACCGTCGACGGGCGCACGCACCGCCTGCCCGAGCCGTTCCTCGTGGTGGCGACCCAGAACCCGCAGGACATGGAGGGCACCTTCCCCCTGCCCGAGGCGCAGCGCGACCGCTTCATGACCCGCATCTCCATGGGCTACCCGGACGCCGCCGCCGAGGTGGCGATGCTGGCCGCGCGCGGTGTCGCCGACCCGGCGCACGAGGTCCGCCCCGTCGCGCGCGTGGCCGAGATCGTGGCCGCGCAGCGGGTCGTCGCCGGGGTGCACCTGGCCGACGAGGTCGCCCGCTACCTCGTCGCCCTCGTCGCCGGCACCCGATCCCACCCCGGCATCGCACTGGGCGGCAGCCCTCGGGCGACGCTGCACCTCGCCCGGATGGCTCGGGCGCGGGCCGCGGTGCACGGCCGCCCCTTCGTCTCGCCGGACGACGTGGCGGCACTGGCGGGCACGGTCCTGCCTCACCGCCTCCTGCCGCAGGGCCGGTTCGCCTCGGAGACGGAGGCCTTCCGGACCGCCGCGGCCCTGGTCGCCGAGATCGTGGCCCGCACGCCCGTGCGGTGAGGAGGGCGATCGTCGTGCCCCTCTCGCTCACCCGCCGCGGGTGGGGGTTCGCCCTCACCGCCGTCGGCCTGGGCGCGGCTTGGACGGTGATCGGACTGCGCGACCTCTGGCACCTGATCGCCCTGCTCGCCGTCCTGATCCTCCTCGCGCTGGTCTGGGTGCTCGTGGTCCCGCCGCTCGCTCGGCTGGAGGTGAGCGTGGGCGTCGACGACCCCACGCCCACGGCCGGCGAGGTGGTCACGGCGAGCGCCGCCGTGCATCGCCGACTGCCGGTGCGCGCCGATCTGCGCCTGGTGTGGGAGGCCGAGGGCGTGCGGGTGACGACCCCGATCGCCGGGAGCAGGGGCGGGAGGACCGCCCCGCACGGGGCCGTGGTGCGGACGCGCTGGGCCGCCGCGCACCGCGGACCGATGACGGTGCGCATCGTCGCCGTCGTGGTCCAGGACCCGCTCGGCCTCGCCCGGCGCCGCATCCGCCGACGCGATCGGGCGGACCTGCTCGTCCTCCCCCGCCTCCTCGACGGGCTGGCAGCGCTGCTGGACGAGCGGGAGGGGATGCGCGGCAGCCGGTCGCCGGCCTCCGCGCGGACGGCGGGGGCCGGCTCCGGGACGCCCGCGGGTGCCGTCCGCGCCTACCGCACGGGCGATGCGCTCCGGCAGATCCACTGGAAGCAGAGCGCGCGGCAGGGCGAGCTGCTGGTGAACCTGCAGGAGGGACCGGAGGGCGAGGAGCGGGTCCTCGCCCTCGTCACGGCGACGGAGGCCTACGCCACGGACGAGGAGTTCGAACGGGCGGTCTCGGCGGCCGCGACCCTCGCCGTGCACGAGCTTCGCCGCCGAGGCCGGGTGCGCCTCTCCCTCGGCGAGAGGCCGGCAGTGTCCGCGACCACCGAAGCGGCGATCCTCCGCGCACTGGCGCGGGTACGGCGGGACGAGGCCGGATCGACGACCGCCCCGGGGCCTTTCGGCCTCGGACCGTCCCGCTCCGGCGAGGAACCGCCCGACGCCGTCGCCACCGGCGGCCTTCCGCCACGACTGCGGCTGGCCCTGCAGGAGCTCGGCGCGGGCGGACCGCCCCGTCTCCTCCTCGCTTCCCGCGCCCTGAACGGTTCCGAGATCCCGGCCGGCTGGGACACGATCCTCCTCCCGGCGGCGGGCCGCGATCCGGCTCCATCCCCCCTTGCCGGCACCCGGGCCGGATCGAGCACGGCGGGCGTCGCTCCGGCCGCCCCCGGCGTGGCCGGCCCTGATCCGGCCGGTCCCGATCCCACCGGCTCCGGCACCGGCGGCCCCCGACGGATTCCGCATGGCTGAGCGATTCCCCGCCCTGTCCGCGCCGGCACCGTCCGAGCACCGGCGGGCCTACCGCCCCACCACCGCAGCGCTCCCGCGCGACCGCGTGCACTCCCGGCCGGAGTGGCGGTTCCTCCTGGCCGGGATCGTGGTGTCCGCGCTCTGGGCTCTCGTGCTGACGCACCTGCACACGGTCTTCGCGCCCGGTGGATGGCTGCCGTACGCGATCGCGATCAGCTCCGCCACCGTGCTCGGCGCCTGCCTGCTGCGCACTCTCTGGCCGGCGCTGCGCGTCACCGCGGCCCTCGTCGGTCCCGTCGGCGGGTTTCTGCTGTGGCTGGGCCGGGTCGTCGGCTCCGGCCGGATGACGGGATGGACGCGCGCGCCCGAGGAGATGTTCGCCGACGTCCGCACGACCATCATCGCCGGCTCCGCTCCGCTCCCCGTCGAGGGGCCGACGGAGGACGTCCTGCTCTTCGTCATCCTGCTCGGCGCCATGATCACCGCGCTCGTGCTCGCCGGGCTCCACGGGATGCTCGCCTCGGGCGTGATCGTCGCGCTCGTCCTGCTCGTTCCCCCCGCGGTGACCGGACGGCCGGTGGAGATCTGGGCTCTCCTCGGTGCCGGGGCGCTGCTCGGCCTGCTCATCTGGATGGGCTCGCCGCGCCTGTCCGGCGCCGGGCTGCTGGCCGCGGGGATCGCGGTGGTCCTCGCGATCGGCGCCGTCGCCCTGGCCCCGCCCACCCGCGATCGGGTCTGGAACCAGTCGGTGCTGCGCGCCCCCACGACCGGCACGGTTCCGGACGTGACCATCGCCCTCGCCGAGGACCTGCAGCAGCGCAGCACCGTCGAGGCGTTCTCCTTCGTCCCGCAGCGCACGCCCGGCGGGGGCGGCGCGATGAGGTTCACCCTCGCGACCCTCGCCGATTTCGACGCGGGACGCTGGCTGCCTGAGACCGACCCGGACCCGGCGGGAAGGACGGTCGCCGAGGCGCGCTGGCCCGCTGCCGTGCCGCCGTCTGGCGCCGTCCCCGAGGGCGAGGAGACGCTCGGCGGTGCGGAGGTCTCCATCCTCGGCCTCGTGAGCGACTGGCTGCCGATGCCGCAGTCGCCGTACGGAGCCCTCGCCCGTCCGGGTGACGACACCGATTTCGACCCCGGGGCCTGGACCTGGACGGCGCAGGCGAACACCGCCCGCTCCGATCGCGCCCTCACTCAGCGCGGCGACCGGTACCTGGTGCCGGCGGGGTCCCTCCTCGCCGACGCCGAGGGGCGGGAGGGCCTCGCACGGACCGCACCGGAGGGCGCGCAACGCCTCCTCACCGATCCGGCGAGCACCCCCTCCGAGCTCCTGCCCTATCTGGAGCTCCCCGCGCCCCTGCCCGAGGCACTCGCCGCCGCGGCGCAGGACGTGACCGCGGGGGCGGACACCCGCACCGGCATCGGCTTCGCGCTGCAGGACTGGTTCCGGGGAGGAGGGTTCGCCTACGACGAGTCCGCCCCCTACCTGCCCGGCCAGGATCCCGCCGACCCCTACGCGGTGATGACGGCGCTGCTCGCCGAGCGCGCGGGGTTCTGCGTGCACTACGCCTCGACCTTCGCGGTGATGGCCCGCAGCCTCGGCGTGCCGACCCGGCTGGCGGTCGGCTACGTCGCCTCGGGGACGGACGGTGCGGCCACGATCGTCCGCGGCGGGGACCTGCACGCCTGGCCGGAGATCTACGTCGACGGGGTCGGCTGGGTCGCCTTCGAGCCGACCCCGGGAGGAGCGGGCGTCCGTGCCGAGACCGGCGCCGACCCTGCGGAGGAGACGGAGACCACGGAGGCCGCGCCGACGGACGAGCCCCTGCCGGAGCAGGACGCGCCGACGGACCCCGCCGCCGAGCCCGACGACCCGGCCGCGGCGCCGAACGGTTCGGCGGAGGACTCCGGCGGAGCCGCTCCCCTGGTCCCGATCCTCCTCCTGCCCGCGATCGCCCTGCTCCTCGCGCTGCCCGGACTCGCCCGTCTCGCGCGCACCCACCGCCGTCGGCGCCGGATCGCCCGCGGCGACCGCCCGGCGCAGACGGCCTGGCGGGAGTTCGAGGATGCGGTCACGGATCTGCGCCTCGTCCCGGCCACGTCCCGCGGCCATGGCACGGTCCCTGCCCCGGCGACGGCGCCCCGCGCCCGCACCGCCGAGGCGCTGGTGGAGTTCCTCGACGCCCGCGGGGCGCTCGGCGCGCCGGAGGGTGTCCGCACCGCCGAGATGCTGGCCGCCTCCGCCCTGGCGCCGCCACACCGCCACCGGGCGCGCCCCCAGAACGGGGGGGCAGACCCGAGGGCACCCCGCGC
>JBEBWQ010000006.1:0-26399 GCA_040392075.1 Microbacterium sp. | reverse complement strand
GGAAAGAGAGTCCCGGCGGGAAGGTGATGAGATCGTCCTCGGTCACCGTGAAGTGGTCTCCCACCCGGTGCTGACAGACGAAGTCACGTCCATCGGTCGCTTTCAGGACCTCGACCTTCAGGTCGTAGAGGGGGAACTCGTCATCGGCCATGGCCTTCGGTTCCTTTCATCCGGCGCTCCTGCGGGAGCGGATTGTTGGGTAGGGGATCGGGCGGCTTCTTCGCCGGTCTGCCTCTCGGGGCGGGGCGCGACTCATTCCCGGAGCATGGTGAGGAACCTCTGATAGGCGGCCGGTCGGGTCCGGCGGGCCAGCGTCATGTGCACGGCACCGATCACGAACGGCAGGACGATGAGCAGGAGCAGACCGATGCTCAACCCGCCAAAGATCAGATTCCCTTCCGCATCGGCGTCGCCCACGAGGAGGGGGAAGTTGATCGTCATGATGAAGACCACCAGGAGCAGCCCGACGAGCCCCGCCACCGGGGCCACCACTCGGGAGAGCGGGCCCAGGCCGTGGTGCTCGCGGAAGAAGTAGGCGATCACGGCGACGGAGGTGACTGTCAGGAGGACGGCGACGCCGAGCGTCGCGACGCCCGAGGCCCAGGCCACGGTCTGCAGCAGGGGGTCGAGCCCGATCACGGCGCACAGGATGATGAGCACTGCCGCCGTACCCGTCTGGAAGAGCGAGGACATGTGCGGCGACCCGTGCCGCGGATGCACATGGGCGAGCCATCGGAACGACAGGCCCGCGAACGCGATGGAGTGCTGATAGCGGGTGATGATGTTGTGCAGCGACAGCGTGCAGGCGAACAGGCTGGTCACCAGCAGGATGTTGAGGATCGTCTCGCCCGCGGGGCCGAGGTAGGCGAACGCCGTCCGCAGCAGGAGCGCGCCGGGGTCCTCGGCGGTCTCGGCCACGACCTGCCCGACTCCCCAGGCCATCACGATCGCCCAGGTGGCCAGGGTGTAGAAGGCGCCGATGCCGAGCACCGCGAGGTAGGTGGCCCGCGGCACCGTGCGATCGGGGTTGCGGGCCTCGTCGCGGAACACCGCGACCGCCTCGAATCCGATGAACGCCGACATCGCGAACATGAGCCCGACCCCCGGAGCGCCCGAGAGCACGTGCTCGAGCGCGAACGGCTCAGCCGACAGCCCCTGCCCATGGGCTCCCGTGAGGATCACCGCGAGGACGATCGCCCCCATGATCATCAGCTCGCTCAGGAGCAGGACGGCCAGCACGACCGAGCCGATGTCGATGCGAAGGTATCCGAGGACGCCGATCACCGCGATGGAGACCAGCGACCAGGCCCACCAGGGGGTCTCCGGGCCGCCGAGGGCGACGAGCGTCTGTGCGAGGATCGCACCGGTCAGCGCGTGGATGGCGATGTTCACCGCGGTGTAGACCATGAGGGCAAGGGCCGCGGCTCCGAGCCCGGCCCGCGCCCCGAGCCCGTGGGAGACGTAGACGAAGAATCCGCCCGGCCGCGGCACGAAGCGCGTCATCGCGGTGAAGCCGACGGAGAAGAGCAGCAGGATCGCGGTCCCGACCGCGAAGATGGCCGGGAATCCCGGGCCGTTGCCGATCAGGATGCCCAGCGGCGCTCCGCCGGCGAGGAAGGTGAGAGGTGCCGAGGCGGCGAGCACCATGAACACGAGCGTGGCCGTGCTGAGCGAACCGGCCAGTCGTCGCTGAGGCGACTGGCCACCCCCTTGTGCGCTGCCCCGATCCCGCAGGCGGACGTCGTTGTCGACCATGGTCATCATCCCTCTCTCTTCTCTGCCCGTTGCCGAGGTTCTGCACGTTCTGTCGTCGTCGTTGGTCCGGTAGTGAATAGGTCGATTGACCTATTCGCTGGGCGCACCCGTCTTCGTCGAGGGCGCCCGTCCTGTCAGCGCATGCCGGGATTCACCGCTGCTCCAGCGCGAGAATGCGGCTCACGAGCTCCGAGTCCGGATCGGCCAGGGCGAGGATCTCGCTGAAGTGGCTGAGATCGGAGCGCACCCAGGGGGTCACCGGACGTCGCGGACCGCTCCACGCGGCGATGAAGTCCTCCGACTGGCGGATGAGCTCACCCGACTGCCGGCCGCCGTAGGTCACCAGCAGCGGCGGTGCGCTCTCCGGGACGCTGATCACCGGGCTGCCGCGCTCCGCCTCCTCCTCACCGAGCCGAAGGTCGGACTGCAGGGAGGTGTGCCGCAGCGGCCGCAGGTCGAAGATGCCGCTGAGCGCGCACCCGGCCTGCACGATCCGCGGACCCCCCTCGTCGTCGGCGCGGATCGTCGACAACCGGGCGGCGGCATGGCCGCCCGCGGAATGGCCGACCAGGATCAGCCGCCCCGGATCGGCTCCGTACCGCGGAGCCGCCCGGTGCGCCCAGCGCACGGCGGCCGCCAGCTGCCGGAGGATCTCCTCCACGGAGACTCGCGGGCAGAGCGCGTAGTTCGGGACCACGACCGTCGCGCCGCGGGGGACGAGGCCGCGTGCGACGAAGTCGAAATCCGTGCTGGCGAACGATCGCCAGTACCCACCGTGGAGGAACAGGACGAGGGGTCCGCCGGGAGCGCCGGGGAAGACCTCCAGGTACTCCTCCTCGGAGTCGCCGTAGGAGACCCCGTGCTCTCCTGTCAGCTCGGCGCGCGCCCGGCGGCTCTCCTCCGCGTAGAGACCGGCGTAGTACTCGCCATCCGCATATGCCGGATGCAGAATGTACTCGTGCTCCAGCTCCGCCGGATCGGAGAAGGCCCGTCCGCTCGGCGCCGTGTAGAGGGCCGTCATGCCGCCCTCCCGTATGCCAGTTCCGTGATCGCCCGCTCGGTGATGCCGGAGCCGCGGAGCTCGCCGCTCACGGTCCCGTCGCGGAACCCGAGCACGCGATCGCACCACTCGACCAGCTCGGTGAAGTCCGACGAGATCATCAGCACCGCCGCCCCGGCGTCGGCGAGCTCCCGCAGGAGCAGGAAGATCTCCCTCTTGGCGTGCACGTCCACGCCGAGCGCGGGCTCGTCGACGATGACGACCCGCGGCTCGCGCATCAGGTACTTCCCGATCACGACCTTCTGCTGATTGCCGCCGGAGAGGGTGCGCACGGTCTGCCCGTGCCCGGCGGTGGCGATGCGCAGCCGTTCGATGAGCGCGTCCGCGGTGCGCTCCTCGCGACGGCGGGAGGGGAACGGCGTCCCCGCGATCACGTGCGCGCGCAGCGAGGCGAGCGTGGCGTTGCGGCGCACATCGAAGTCGAGCACGAGTCCCGCTCCGCGCCGGTCCTCGGGGATGAGGGCCATGCCGGCGGCGAGGGCGTCGGCGGCGGCGCGCGGGGCGAAGGCGGACCCGGCGAGCTCCACGCTGCCGGAGGTGCGGCGGGTCACGCCGGTGAGGAGGTAGGCCAGCTCGCTGCGGCCGGCGCCCACCAGCCCGCCGAGCCCCAGGATCTCCCCCGGGAACAGATCGAAGGAGACGTCGCGCACCCGGGGCGGACCGCTCAGGTCCCGCACCCGCAGCAGCGGCTGCTCCGTCTCGGCCCGCGCGGTCGCCTCCGCGCGGTGCGTGGGAGCGGGGGGCGCGGAGGCGTCCTCGCCGAGGATGGCGTCGATCAGCGAGGCCGCGGTGAACTCGCTCGTGGGACGGTGCGCCGAGACCCGCCCGTCGTGCATCACCACGACGCGGTCGGTCAGCGTGAGGATCTCCTGCAGCCGGTGCGAGACGTAGACGATGGCATATCCCCGGGCGGCGAGCCGGCGGACGAGCGCGTGCAGCTGCACGATCTCCTCGGTGGTCAGCGACGCGCTCGGCTCGTCGAGCACCAGCATCCGGGCCTGCGCGAACAGCGCCCGAGCGATCATGACGATGCGCTGCTGGGCCGGGGAGAGCTCCCGGACGATCGCGCGCGGGTCGATCCGGGCGTCGATCTCGTCCAGGATCTCCGCGACCCGCTGATGCAGACGCGCCCAGGCGATCACGGGACCGCGCCGGGGCAACGGGCGCCCCAGGGCGATGTTCTCGGCCACCGACATGTCCATGACGTTCGACAGCTCCTGATGCACGAACGCCAGCCCCAGCCGGTTGGCCTGCACCGGGTCGTAGGCCTCCGTCATCCGTTCGCCGTCGACGAGGAGCTCCCCGGAGTCGGTGTGCTCCACCCCGGCCATCACCCGGATCAGGCTGCTCTTGCCCGCGCCGTTCTTGCCCACGAGCCCCACGATCTCGCCCGCGGAGATCTCGAAGTCCACCCCGTCCAGCGCGGTGACCCCGGGGTACTGCTTGCGCAGCCCCACGGCCTGCACGAGGGGGGTCATCGTCGGACCGCCCTCGCCAGCAGGATCGCCCCGACGAGGATCCCGCCCTGGATCATCTGCACTACAGGGCCGGTGAGGTTCATGATCGCCAGCCCCGTGCCGATCATCTGCAGGAAGATCGCGCCAAGCGCCGTGCCGAGCGGGGTGAACACGCCCACCCGGATCATGCTCGCGCCGAGGAAGGCGGCCGCATAGGCAGGCAGGAGGAGGCCGACGCCCGTGTTCGGGTTCGCGGCCCCGGCCTGCGAGGTGAGCAGGATCGCGGCGATCGCGGCGGAGAGCCCGACGAGGGCGAAGGCGAGCATCTTCAGGCGGCGCACGCGGATGCCGGACAGCTCGGCGGTCATCGGGTTGCCGCCGATGGCGTACATGTACCGGCCCCAGGTGGTGTGGCCCATGAAGACGTAGGTGAGCGCCAGCACGACGACCGCGATCCACACCTGGCTGTTCAGCCCCAGGATCTCGGTCCCGGCGATGCCGAGGTAGCCGGCCGGGATGCCCTCGAAGATGGTCTGACTGCCGGAGAGGAAGAGACCGAGCCCGGTGTAGACCGTGCCCATGGCTATCGTGATGATGAACGACGAGGCCCTCCCGTAGGCCACCAGCACCCCGTTGAACAGGCCGACCAGCGCGCCGACGATGAGGATCGCGGGGATGGCGAGGAAGGGGCTGAGCCCGAGGTGGCCCGTCGACATGAGCATCACGACGCCGGTCGCGTTCAGGGCGACCATTCCGCCGAGGGAGACGTCGAACTCGTTCATCGCGAGCACGAAGGTCACCCCGAGGGCGGCGATCATCAGCGGCACGGCGTCGCGCAGGATCGACTTCATCGTGAGCAGGGTGAAGAACGCGTCCGGCCGCAGCAGGCTGAAGACGATGAAGGTGAGCAGCATCGCCACCAGCACGGCGTAGCGGGCGAACGACGCGAAGGTCGCCTTCCGCCGATCCGGTACGCGGATCCGCGCGGTCGCGGCGAGGGTGTCTTTCGTCATGGGTTCAGGAACCTCCGGAGCACGTTCGCGGTCAGCCGCGATGCGTCGTTGTCCCGCTCGTTCTCGAGCAGGCTGGGAATCCACCCGCAGGCGCCGGCGGTGAACACGGCACCGGCCCCCGGGTAGTCGATGAGGACCAGGTCGGACTGCACCGGCGCGATGGCGCCGATGGCCAGCAGCTCCTCCAGCGCGCCGGTTCCCACCTCCTGGAGGTTCTCGGCGGACGCGACGAGCACGGACTCGCGCGGCGCGCCCAGATCGCGGTCGAACCGGTCGAACTCGAAGGAGCCGGCGGCGCCCATCAGCGCCCCGCCCTGGCCGATCCGGTCGGGGTCGGCCAGTCCCTCGAAGATCCAGGCGACGTCCTCGCCCTCGGTCCCCTCGGCGCGGCGGAACGGCCGTCCCTCCGAGAAGACGAAGCCGGCGGTGCCGACGCCCACGAGGCGGTTGGGCCCGCGGCCGCGGTTGCGCCAGAGGCCGCCGGGCTCGCCGGTGAAGGCGTGGTTGTTCTCGCCGGGCTCGGACTGCGTGGGGCGCGTGCCGGCCTGGCCGCGCCGCACCTCGATGACGTGCGGCTCCTCGGGATGCACGGAGGTGACCCAGTAGAACCCGTTTCCGCCGAGGTAGAGGAAGCGCCCGCCGCCGGCGACGTACTCCTCGATGCCGTCGAGCATCTGCGCGCTGACGTACTCCGGGTGATTGCCGGTGATGACGGCGGAGGCGCCGTTCAGCGCGGACGCGCCCTGGGCGTGCAGCTCCTCGTCGGTGATGACGTCCCAGTCGTAGCCGCCCTCCTCCAGCCACTGGACGAGGTGCAGGTCGGCGCTCAGGCCGAACGGCCCGGACAGAGCGGGATGCAGGTAGTCGCCGCGGACGTTCGCCAGCGGCCGCATCCGCGAGGCGACGCTGTTGAGCGTGCCGTCGGTGTGGAAGTCGTAGAGGGAGACCATGCCGGTGGCTGCGGCGTAGCGGTCGCGCGGGCCGAGGGTGTCGGGCAGGGCTCCGGCCTCCGCCGCCGCACCGTTCGACACCCAGGCGTGGTGCCACCAGTGCCGTTCGTTCCCGTACGCGAGGTAGGTGTAGGTCGGCAGCAGGACCCGGACACGCGCGGGCCCCGCCCCGGCCGCCGGGGTCACGATCAGCGGGACGCGGTCCTCCGCCTCCGGTGTGCGCAGGACCACCGCGTACACCCCCGAGCGCAGCCCCGCGGTGTCCACGGTGAAGTCGGACTCCCAGCCGGCATCGCTGAGATCGTCCCGGTGGAAGGCGACCGCGGCGTACTGCTGCGGCGCCATCCGGAAGTCGAGCGTCCCGCCGTCCCAGTCGTGCCCGGTGACCGCGCGCATCGGCTGGTTCACGGTGCGGCCGTGGTGACCGGCCCCGCTCGCGTCCACGATCGCGGACGAGTCGGTGCGCTGGGCAAGGTCCCACGCCGCGACGATCCGGCCCTGGCCGTCGCGGAGCAGCGGGGCGTCCAGCTTGCCGTCGTAGTGCCGGGTGACCCGTCCCGCCGGATCGATCGCTGCCGCCAGGGCGAACGCACCCACGGCGCCGGCCGGGGGCTCGGCGACCGCGCGGGCGGTGCGCACCGGCCGGGCCCAGTGCTGCTCGTCGACCTCCACGAACATCTCGCCGGTCGACGGGTCGTATCCCCCGCGCACGCGGGCCCATGCCCGACGGGCGAGCGGGGAGCCGACGCGCGCCTCGGCGCCGGCGACCCGGATCATCGCCCGCCCGTCCTCGTCGAGGAAGAGCCCGCACTCCGCACCCCAGCCGAGGAGCGCCTGCTCCCCCGCACCGGGAGCCGTCGGCCAGATCCAGGCCGACAGCTCCCAGCCGGAGGGCCGCGGAACGGCCTGCGGGAACTCGACGTACGACCCCATCGGGAGCGCCTGCACCCGGCCGTCGTACCGTCCCGCGCACGACGACCCGATCACCGTGCCGATGCCGCCGGCGCGGTCGAGCCGTTCCAGCTCCACCTCGTACTCCGGGGCGCTGGTGCTGACCATGACCCGCACGCGGGTCCCGGTAGGGGCGCTCAGGCGGTCGGCGTAGCCGATGATGGGGAGGTCGTCGTGTGCGGACATCGTGCGGGCTCCTTCTGTCGCGGAAAGGGGTCAGGACTTCACATGATCCCGAAGGATCAGCGGGAACCGAACTGCGCGTTCCACTTCGCGGTGAAGAACGCCTCGTAGTCCGGTCCCAGGATCGGCAGCGGCCCCGTGCCGGCGTTCCCCTTGTCGATGACGTACGGCTCCGCGAACGGGAGCGAGTAGGCGCCGATGATGTCCTCCTCGGACATCGGCTGACCGGAGACCCAGTGGTCCAGCGCACGGTCCAGCGTGATCCACCCGTAGCTCTCCAGGGGCAGGTCGACGACGCCCTGGACGGCGCCGGCGCGGATGTCCGCGATGGAGCTCGGCGCGGAGAAGGATCCGTAGATCAGCGGCATCTCGCCGCCCTGGGTCTGCGCGGCCTGACGGACGGTGGACACGCACGTGTCGCACACGGTCCAGATGGCCCGCAGATCCGGGTTCTGGGTGAGGTACTGCCGGGTCGTCTTGATGGTGTCTTGCTGTACGTCGCTGAGGTCGAGGTCGTGCACGGCGACCAGGTCGATGCCCGCAGCCCCCTCCATCGCGGCGGTGAAGGAGTCGCGCTGCAACGCGCCGTTGGTGCTCGTCGGCGCTGCGGCGAAGCCGAGGACCTTCGCCTCCTCGCCGGGGAACGCCGCGGTCACGCCGTCGATGACGGCCTGGTTGATCTCCTCCTGCATGTCCTCGGTGGGCGTCGTGTACTGGATCAGGGAGGCGTGCGGCGTGACCGGGGCCTGCACCGACACCCAGGGGATGCCGGCGGCGCGGGCGTCATCGATCGCGGAGCCGAGCCCGATCGCCTCCTGGTAGTAGGAGACGATGAGGTCGGGGTTCTGCACGACCATCGCGGTGGCGCACTCCTTGACCTTCTGCGGGTCGGCGTTCGGGTCGCACGAGATGACCTCGTAGCCCATGGCCGCCGCAGCGTCCTGGATGCCCTGGAAGATGCGCTGACTGGAGGTGGACTGCCCCATGAAGTGGATGAAGGCGACCTTCTTCCCCTCCGGCTTCTCCGCTGCGGCGGATGCCGCTTCGGCGCCGGCCTTCTCCGCCGCGGCGGTGTCGGCGGCGGTCGTCACCAGCTGGTAGCCCGTCGGGCTCTCGGCAGGGCCCTCCGACGCGGACGGTGCGGCGGTCCCGCCGCCGTCTCCCGTCGGCGCCGTGCAGGCGGCCAGCGACACCGAGAGCACCAGTGCTCCCAGCGCCGCGAAAAGTCGTGACCGCGAACGATCGACTCGCGTGTTCATGTGATTGCCTCTCTCATCCGGGCGTCTTCGCCGATGACGGCACAGAGGAACGGCGCCATCGGAGGATGCCGCCGGGCGCTCTCGTTCTGGACGACCTCGCCCGTGAGGCCGTCCGAGAGTGTCTCCCGCCGTCTCGACAGGATGTGTTGCGCAGTTCTAGGTCACCTGACCTATTGAGCGATAACGCTACCTCCGCTTCCGGGAGATGTCAACCGTTCTCGAGCAGCGCCGCACCCTCCCGGCACGGCTCCGCGTTCGCTCGTCGCCTGCCCCTCGGCGACACCGCGGTATCGGGGGCGGCAGAGCCCGCCCCGACGGGAGCAGGACTCAGCCGGCGGCCTCGATCGTCGCGAGGATGCTGCTCAGCATCGCCTCCACCACGCGCCCGAACTCCTCATCGCCGGGATGATCGGTGTGCCAGTAGACGATGACGCCGTCGACGGCGGCGATGACCTGGATCGCGAGGACCCGCAGTCGGTCCTCGGGGAGATCCGGGCGCACCGCGCTCAGGAACGGCTCGATCGAGTGCTGGTTGTAGCGGTAGTTCTCCTGCAGGACCTCGGCCGGCTCGCCGCCGCGCAGGGCGACCGACCACAGCTCGATGAAGAAGCTCGCCGTGGTCGGATTGCGCGCATCGGCCAGGAGGTAGCGCAGCACCGCCTCCAGCCGGTCACGCGGACCGAGCGTCAGGGAGGTGATGAAGCTGCGGTAGGCGGCCGTGTACTCCCCCACCGACTCGGTGAGCATCGCCGTGAGCAGGCTGTTCTTGGTCGGGAAGAAGTGCTGGAGGTGCCCGAGGCTCACCCCGCACTCCTGGGCCACCTTGCGCATCGACATGGCCGGATACCCGTCGGCGATGAACAGCCGCCGTGCAGCGCTCAGCAATGCATCCCGCGTCTGCGCCCCGGAGGGTGTCAACGCGGATTCCGCCACTGTGCTGCTCTTTCTCCTCGGATGCGCCAGAGTGCTCTCAGTGTAGTGACTCCGCCGACCTGCGCCGTCGCGACCGCCGGCGGCATCACTCCCGGGGTCCGGCAGAGGACCCCGTTCCCACCGTCGGCCTCGAACCGGCCGAAAGCGACGATCACCCGCCTAGAGTAGCCTCATGCCCCTGTCCGCGAAGCGCCGGGCCGCGCTCATCTTCAACCCGGCGAAGGTCGACGAGCAGGCGCTGCGTTCCGTGGTCGCCGCTGAGTCCCGGCGCGCCGGCTGGGGTGCCCCCGGCTTCTTCCCCACCTCGATCGAGGATCCCGGGGCAGGGGTCACGCAGACGGCGCTGGAGGACGGGTTCGACGCCCTCCTCGTCGCCGGGGGCGACGGCACCGTGCGCACGGTCGCGGGCGCCATCGCCGGCACCGGCATCCCCCTCACCATCGTGCCCAGCGGAACGGGGAACCTGTTCGCGCGCAACCTCGGCCTGCCGCTGAACAACCCCGCGGCCGCGATCCGTCCGACCTTCGAGGGGACGGTGCACCCGGTCGACATCGGCTGGGCCCGGGCCACCGACGCCGAGGGCGGGGTCGCCGAGCACCCGTTCGTCGTGCTCGCCGGCATCGGCCTCGACGCGAGCATGATCGCGAACACGCGCGACGACCTCAAGAAGGCCGTGGGCTGGGTCGCCTATGTGGAGGCGGCCGCCCGCGCCCTGCCGAAGGCGAAGCCGGTGCGGGTGGTCTTCCAGCTCGACGAGGGGAAGCTGCGGTCCACCCGGGTGCAGAGCATGCTCTTCGCGAACTGCGGCTCGCTCCCGGCGGGGATCGCGCTGATCCCGAACGCATCGGTGATCGACGGGCGGCTGGACGTGGTCGTGCTCCAGCCACGCGGTGCGTTCGGCTGGCTGAAGGTGTGGCAGAAGATCTGGTGGGACAACTCGGTCCTCCTCCGCACGACCACCGGTCGCCGGGTGCTGCACCGACGGGGACAGAACACCGCCGTGCGCTATCTGCACGGCAGCAGCATCGAGACCGCCCTGGCCGTGCCGACCGCCGCCGAGGTGGACGGCGACGAGATCGGAGAGGTCACGCGGATCGAGTGCCGGGTCGATGCGGGCGCGCTGCTGCTGTCCGTGCCGCCCGGGCACGACGTCGACGGGCTCTGAGCACGCCCGACGGGGTCGGGGATCCCGTCGCTCAGTTCGGGATGACGGGGATGGTGACGCCGTCGAAACCGGGCGCGCCCGCCAGCGTCAGCAGGAAGCCGGCCTGGGCGTGCTGCGCGCCGAGGCCGAGCATCGTCAGGCGCGGAGCCATGTCCATGGTGCACGGCCCGTCGTCCACCGCGACGGTGACGGTGGCCCCCGCCTCGGTCTCCTCCAGGTTCTCGATCCGCGGCGGGCACGTCGAGGAGCCCCACGACAGCAGCACGATGCCGGATTCGTCGAACCACCCGGCGGACGGCAGGTAGTCCGTCGCTGTGCCCGGAACCCCGGTCAGCTCCGGCTGTCCGCCCAGGACCACCTCGGCGGTCGCCCCCTTGTAGGCGACCCGCAGCTCGACGTCCTGGGTCGGGTCGACTCCCTCGGGGAGGGCCACGCCGGACGCCCGCGGCGCGAAGTCGGCGGTGCACACCGCGTGGGGGTCGAGGTCGATGAGCTCGACGGTGACGATCTGGCCGTTCGCCGTCGCCGCCTCCGCGACCGGGACGCACGACGAGCTCCCCCAGGTGACCACGGCCACGGAGCGACCGTCGTCGAGCCACGCGGCGTTCGCCTCGAGGTCCGTCACGGGAGTCGTCGTCGCGGGGGTGTCTGTGGCGGAGGCGGACGGAGCGGGCGCAGGGGCGGCGCAGCCCGAGGCGATCAGGGCGGTGGCCGAGAGCGCGGCCGCGGCCAGGGTGAGACGCAGTCGAGTGGTCATGCTCTCAGGCTAGTGACCATCACTGACAATCCTCCGGGCGAACGCCTCGAATCGCCCTACTGCAGCGCCGAGGTGAGCCGGGCGAGGTTGTCGAGCACGTTCGATCGCAGCGGCTGCTGGCGCCACTCCGCCGCCGTGAGCTCCCGGCTGATGGACCGGTACGCGTCCTCGACGTCGCGGACCTCCTGGACGAACTCCTCGCCACGGACGAGCATCGAGATCTCCAGGTTCAGGCCGAACGAGCGCATGTCCATGTTGCTCGACCCGATCACCGCCACGTCGTCGTCGATCGTGAGGCTCTTGGTGTGCAGGATGAACGGCTTCGGATACATCCAGATGCGCACGCCGGCGCGCAGCAGCGCCTCGTAGTAGCTGCGCTGCGCGTGGTACACGATCGCCTGATCGCCGTCCTCCGAGACGAACAGCTCCACGTGGACCCCCCGGTTGCAGGCGGAGGTGACCGCCAGCAACAGCGCCTCGTCCGGGACGAAGTAGGGGCTGACGATGATGATCCGGCGGGCCGCGCCGTAGAGCAGCCCGAGGAAGAGCTGGAGGTTGTTCTCCGATCGGAAGCCCGGGCCCGAGGGGACGATCTGACAGTCGAGGTCGCCCGTGCCCGCTCCGGAGAACACGAGGCCGACCTCGGTGAGCACCTCCTCGGTCTCCGAGTACCAGTCGCTCAGGAAGATCGCGTTGACCGCCCCGACCACGGGCCCGTCCACGCGCACCATGAGATCCACCCAGTGCAGCCCGCGCTTGATGTTCTTCGGGAGGTTGTAGCTGGAGTCGGTGACGTTCTGCGAGCCGAGGAAGGCGACCTTCCCGTCGACGACGAGGAGCTTGCGGTGATTGCGCAGGTCGGGGCGCTGCATGCGCCCCTTCAAGGGCTGCACCGGCAGCATCAGGTGCCATTCGGCACCCATCGCGGTGAGACGGCGGACGGTCTCCCGGTACCGCGGCTTCCACCGGTTGGCCCAGTGGTCCAGCAGGACGCGGACGGTGACGCCGCGCGCCGCGACCTCCTCCATGGCCCGGAAGAAATTGTCGGTCGCCGTGTCGGACTGCAGGATGTAGAACTCGACGTGCACGTAGTCCTCGGCCTGCCGGATCGCATCGGCCATGGCGTCGAGCGACTCCTGATAGTCGGAGATCAGGTGAGCGCCGTTGTCCCCCGACATCGGAGGCGCGCCGAGGCGCTCGTTCATCGCGACCAGGGGCGGGAGCCAGTCGGGGCCGCCCGGACGCAGCGAGCCCGAGCGCAGGCTCGCGCCCATCTCCCGGATGTAGTCGTTGATCTGGTCCTGCTTGCGGCGACGCGACCGGGGGAGGCGGGGGTTCCCGATCAGCAGGAACAGCAGCACACCGACGAGCGGGATGAAGAAGATCGCCAGCAGCCACGCCATCGCGGCCGTGGGGCGGCGGTTGCGCGGGATCACGATGATCGCGGCGACGCGGACGATCGTGTCGAAGATCACGACGACCAGGGCCCACCACCAGGTGCTGAAGAAATCCATCCCACCTCCGATCAGTCGATATCGCGCCGGCGCACTGACCCCACAGTAGCGGCAGGGTCGGACATCCGGTGCGCAGAGGTGCGCGGCCCGCCCCACGGGCGGGAGAAGACGACGGAGCTCAGGAGACCCGCGGTGGGAGGCCGCGGGCGGCGCGCTCCTGCGCCTCGGCCTTCTGGTACGCCTTGCGCTCATTGCGATCGGAACGGAGGATCCCCCGCAGGATCAGATAGCCGACCAGGCAGATCACCGCCGTCGGCAGGAGCGACCAGGTGGCGGCGAGCCAGAAACTGTCCATGCCCCCATCGTACGCGGCCGGAGTCGGGCCCGCCCGGGCATCCCCACCGTCCCCAGCGGGGCGTTGCGACGAAGTTGTTCACAACGACCCGGTCCCTCTCGTCCCGGGGCCCCGGATCGACGACACTCGCTCCATGACCACCGTGCTCCGCGCCACCGATCCCGCCGGCCTCCTCGCCCTCGTCCCCTCCCTCGCCGGATTCACGCCGAGCGAGAGCCTGGTCCTCCTCCCCTTCCAAGGGAACCGCACCCGGGGTGCGATGAGGATCGACCTCCCCGCCACGTCCGTCCCCCTCACCGACTACGCGAAGGGAGCGCTCGGCGTGCTCGCCCGGGTGCCGCACGCCGATGCGGTGACGATCGTCGTCTACACCGGGGCAAGCCCCACGGAAGGATCGGGGACGCCGCGGCTACCGCATGCAGACCTGATCCGGTCCCTCCGCGCGGAAGCCGCGGCACGCGGCCTCCCGATCATCGACGCCCTCTGCGTCACTCCGGCGGGCTGGGCGGACTACTCCGCCGCGCCGCCGCGCCTCCGGCCCCTCTCAGAGATCCCGTCGGCTCCGAGGGTGCCCGGCTTGGGCGATCTGTCCGGAGACCAGGCTTCCGGTGCCGACCTCCCCGCCGTCGATGCGCAGGAGCGGGCGAGGGTCGCCCGCGCCCTGGCCGCGATGGAGCGCGGAGGCCCGCGCTGCTCGTCTCCGGCTCCCCTGCCGACAGCGGCGATCATGCCCTTCGCCACGAAAGAGGACATCCCCGCCTTCCTCGAGTCGCTGATCGAGTCGCCGGAGAACCCGACGCCGGCTGACACGGCCGCGCTGCTGTGGTGCCTGAACCGGCCCGTGCTCCGGGACGTGGCCCTGATCCACTGGGCGCGAGGGGCCGAGCAGGGCCGGCGCGCCCTCGACGCGCAGCTCGATCTGCACGCCACCGACGCCCCCGCCGTCGACGGGGCCGGCGCCCTGCTGCTCGGGATCGGCCCGCGGCCCGATCCGGATCGTCTGCGCCTGGCCCTGGTGGTGCTGCGGGCCGTGGCGGCGCGGGCTCCCGAACCGGCGCGGGACGGGGTGCTCGCGCTGGCCGCATGGATGTCGTGGGCGCTCGGCCGCACCACGCATGCCTTCCGCTATCTGGAGCTCCTCCGCCCGCAGGAGCCGGAGCATCGCCTCGGCAGGATCCTCCGTCAGCTCATCGACGCGGCCGTGCTGCCGGAGTGGGTCTTCGATCCCGGCGGGCCGTCACGCCGGCAACGACGGCGGGGCATCCGCGTGCCCTCCCGCACGGTGGCTATCGTCGAGCGCGCACCCACGGCGAGGCGGCCGTGAGCCCGGGGGCACGGACGTCACGAACCGCGCGCCGCGGAACGACAAGGCGCCGCGGCGAGCAGGTCTCGCGGTCCGCCCGGATGCGACATCGGCCGGGATCCCGCCGGTCGTCGCCGGCACCGTCCGATGGGTCGGGATCACTTGACCAGCGGGAAGAGGATCGTCTCGCGGATGCCGAGTCCGGTGATCGCCATCAGCAGCCGGTCGATGCCCATCCCCATGCCGCCGGTCGGCGGCATGCCGTGCTCCAGCGCGCGGAGGAACTCCTCGTCGATGCGCATCGCCTCGTCGTCGCCGCGCGCCGCCAGCTTCGCCTGTTCGGTGAAGCGCTCGCGCTGGATGACGGGGTCCACCAGCTCCGAGTATCCGGTGGCCAGCTCGAAGCCACGGACGTAGAGGTCCCACTTCTCCACCACACCCGGCATCGAGCGATGCTCACGCACGAGCGGCGAGGTGTCCACCGGGAAGTCCATCACGAAGGTCGGACGCACCAGGTCGCCCTTCACGAAGTGCTCCCAGAGCTCCTCGACGTACTTGCCGTGCGTGGCGACCTTCGCCGGCAGGTCGACCCCGACCTGCGCGGCGAGAGCGGCGAGCTCCTCCAGCGATGTCTCCGGGGTGATGACGCGGCCGGCGGCGTCCGACAGCGACTCGTACATCGACAGCCGCTCCCATTGCCCGCCCAGCTCGTACACCGTGCCGTCGGCCCACGTCACCGTGGAGGAGCCCGCGACGGCGATCGCGGCGTTCTGGATGAGGTCCTGGGTGAGGTCGGCGATGCCGTGGTAGTCGGTGTACGCCTGGTAGGCCTCGAGCATGGCGAACTCGGGGCTGTGCGTGGAGTCGGCGCCCTCGTTGCGGAAGTTGCGGTTGATCTCGAAGACCCGCTCGATCCCGCCGACCACCGCGCGCTTCAGGAACAGCTCCGGCGCGATGCGCAGGTACAGCTCGGTGTCAAAGGCGTTGGAACGGGTGACGAACGGACGGGCGGACGCTCCGCCGTGCTGGACCTGCAGCATCGGCGTCTCCACCTCCAGGAAGCCGCGCTCCGCGAAGGTCTGCCGCAGGCTCTGGTTCACCGTCGCGCGCGCGACGACCGTGGTGCGGGCCTGGTCCCGGACGATGAGGTCGAGGAAGCGCGAGCGCACCCGGCTCTCCTCGCTCAGCTCGCCGTACACGTTCGGCAGCGGCAGGAGCGCCTTCGAGGCGATCTGCCACGCGTCCACCATGATCGAGAGCTCGCCGCGGCGGCTGGAGATCACCTCGCCGTGGACGAAGACGTGATCGCCCAGATCGACGAGCTCCTTCCACTCCTGGAGCGAGGCCTCGCCGACCTCCGCCAGGGAGACCATGGCCTGGATGCGCGAGCCGTCGCCGGCCTGGAGGCTGGCGAAGCAGAGCTTGCCCGTGTTCCGGCTGAAGACGATGCGACCGGCCACGCCGACGATCTCGCCCGTGCGGGTGTCGGGCTCCAGGTCGCCGTGCGCCGCGCGCAGGGCGGTGATCGTCGTGGTCACCGGCACAGAGACCGGAAAGGCGCCGCCCGCGGCATCGCTGCGCTCGCGGATCAGACGCTCGCGCTTGGCCAGACGCACGGCCTTCTGCTCGGAGACGTCGCCGGCGGAGACCTCCTCGGCGGAGGCGGCATCGGACTCGTGGGGCGCGGCGGGCGCGTCAGACATGCGGGACTCCTCGGGAACTCATCCCCGAGTCTAGTGGCGCCCCCACAGGCCTCAGGACTCGCGCAGTGCGCGTTCGACGGAGGAGGAGACGAGGGCGGAGAGGAACCCGCCCGGGTTCTCCATGCCGATGCCGCGGAGGATGCCCGTGGCCTGCCCGACGATCGCCCGGGAGAACTCCGCCGCGGTCGCGATCGCCTCCGCGTAGGCCGGCCGGTCGGCCTCGGCGATGACGACCGGTTCGCAGCCCACCTCCACGGCGAGCGCCTGCGCGATCGGCAGGACGGGGCCGGGCGCGGTCACCGCCGCGAAGGATCCCGCCAGCTGGCGCAGGTCGATCGAGGTCCCGGTGAAGGCGATCGCGGGGTGCACCGCGAGCGGGATCGCGCCGCACCGCTGCGCAGGGGCGAGCACCCCGGTCCCGTAGGCCGGGTCGGTGTGCAGCACCAGCTGCCCCGGCTGCCACGCCCCGATCTCGGCCAGCCCCGCGACCAGTCCCTCCAGCTGATCGTGAGGCACGGCGAGGAGCACCAGCTCGCTCCGGCGCAGCACCTCCGGCGCATCGAGCACGGGAACGCCCGGGAGCACCGCGTGAGCGCGCTCGTCGTCGGCCCCCGAGGTGATGCCGGTGATCGCATGGCCGGCGCCGCCGAGCGCCGCGCCCAGCACGGGACCGACCCGGCCGGCGCCGATAATGCCGACGCCGAGCCTTCCGTCACGCCCCATCGGACCGGCCTGTCGGGGAATCGCCCTCCGGGCCCCCGTCGGATCCTGTCCGGGGGTGGGGATCGCCGGCCTCCGGCGCCGGTACCGGGCTCGGCACCGGCACCGGCACCGGCACCGAGCCGTGCTGCGCCCAGCGGTGGGTGCGGTCCTGCGCGGCAGCGATCACCGCCGCCCGCGTCGCCTCCTGCAACAGGGTCATCAGCGCCTGCTGATCCACGCCGACGACCATGCCCGACACCGGGCCGGCGATGGTGTGCGCCCGCGCTGCGCCGACCCGCTGCAGGCGATCGATCGGTCCCTGCTCCACGGAGATCCCCTGCAGACGCGCCAGGGGAAGGACCGAGAGCGAACGCCAGAGCCGCCCGCGTCGGATCAGCAGCGCATAGGAGGTGAGGACGAAGCCCTGTCGCCGCCAGGAGAGCGGCCGGCGCCACCATCCGCGGGCCGCCATCGTGAGGTACGCATCGGGGACCCCCGGCACCGGGCCGGCGATGCCCTGGGCGTACACCAGCGGCAGGTCGGCGACCGGCATCTCCGGCAGCAGAAGGGCGACGACCCGCTCCACCTCGTCGCGGGTGCCGACCGGGAGGACGGTGTGGAACTGCCCGGAGCCGCTGGAGGCCTGCGCCGCACTGGCACCGCTCATCCGGTTCACCCGCACCGTCCACCATCCGAACGGGCGCCAGATCAGCGGCTGGCTGATCGAGACCGCGTGGATGCGGCCGGGCGGCAGCGTCTCGGTCACGGTGGTGAAGAGACCGAAGGTGACGCGCAGCCCGTCCGGGGTCGATCCTATGGAGTACCGCACCTGCTTCAGGATCCTCGACAGGGCGACGGCGCCGAACGCGATGACGATCGGCACGGCCGTGGTGATCAGGACGATCAGACCACCGGCCCCTGCCCAGAAGGAACCCGAGAGGAGGGTGATGACGAGCACCGCGATCGCGCCGATCGCGCCGAACACCACCACCCCGAGAAGAGCGCTCAGCAGGCGCGCGACGACCACCCGGCCGGAGGGCACGCGCAGCACGCTCTCCGGCGCGATGTCGGCGAGATCCACGCCCTCGATGAGACCGCTGACCCCGCTGGACACGGTGCTCCCCAGCCCCGGACCACGGTGTGCGGTCCCGGACGATCCCTCCCCGCCCGCCGTCGCCCCGCCGTCGGGCATGACGTGCCCCTCGCCCCGCGCGGCCTCCCGCGCCCGTCGGGCGCCCGAGGCGCGACGCAGGATCTCCGCACGCACGGCCTCGGCCTGGGCGGTGGAGAGGTACTCCAGCGGGACGTTCGCGTCGGTGCCCGCTCCGACCACCTGCAGCTTGGCCATGCCGGCCAGCCGGGCCGGGAACGGGCGGGTGAGATCCACGCCCTGCACCCGGTCCAGCGGCGCCCGGCGATGGCTGCGGAAGACGATGCCGCGCCGGACCTCCACATGGTCGCCCGTGATCCGGAAGGTGTGGAAGCGCCACACCAGCCAGAACATCGCGACCAGGAGGGCGACGACGCCGAGCACGACGAGAGCGGAGATGAGCAGGAGATCGTTCGTGACGACCCAGTCGACCGGATCGCCCCCGAAATCGATGTGCCCGGCATCGGGCACGAACTGCTCGACGAACCAGTAGCCGATGCGCTCCCGCATGTTCGACAGCACGATGCCGCCGACGATGAGAAGGACCAGCCCCCCGCGGAACAGCGGAGTCAGCGGATGCAGCCGGTGCCACTCGCCGTCCGCGAAGTCGCTGCGCCCCACGCGTGCCGAACCGCCCTGCGGGGGACTTCCCTGCGCCGAGTCCCCCTGGCCTGAGCCGCTGTGGCCCGAACCGACCGGGTCTGAACCGCCCGGGTCTGAACCGAGCGGTGCCGCACCGCCCGGCGCCGCACCATCCCGGGGCCCGCCCGCCGCAACGGCTCCGGTCCCGAGACCGGGCCCGCCCTCGGCAGCCGGTCCTTCCGGCGAGGTCACAGCCCGGTCCGCCGGGTCTCGGCGACCTCGATCAGCGTGTCCCGCAGCGCTTCGGCCGCCTGCTGGGTGAGACCGGGGATCTCGACGCCCGTCGTGGCCGCCGCGGTGACCAGCTTCAGCTTGGCGATGCCGAACGCGCGGTCCAGCGGCCCCTGGGTGATGTCCACGAGCTGCATGCGCCCGTAGGGGACGGCGACCATCCGCTGCCAGAGGATCCCCCGGCGGAAGACGATGTCGTCGCTGCGCAGCATGTAGCCGATGGCCCGCGCCTGCCGCGGCAGGATGATGAGCGTGATGAGCGTGATCAGCACGATCACAGCCCCCGGGATCAGCGCCCAGGTCTGACGCACCCCGAACGCCAGGACGCCCGCCGCGACGGCGACGATCACGATGAGGATGATGTTCTGCAGGACCTGGGAGACCACGTAGCGGGGCGAGATCTGGTGCCACGAGCCGTCGAGCGCGAGCCCGTGACGCGGTTCCTTCAGCTGCGTGTAGGTGTTCCGGTCCAGGGGCGAGGCCCCGGCCTGCGGAATGCCGGCGCCCGCCTCCGGCTCCCTGCCCGCTCCGGGGTCAGTGCTCGATCCCGGGTCCGGCATCGGCGTCATCGGGGTCGGACTGGTCATCGGAATCCTTCGGCAGCGTACAGAAACTCTCGGCGACGAGGGCGGCGGCGATCAGGACGAGAGAACCCGCGATGAGCACCACCAGCGTCACAGTCGACCCTACCGGCGGTGAGACCGGGCGGGACAGGAGGAAGAGCAGCAGCCCCGCGCCGAACCCGGCGATCAGTGCGCCCAGCAGGCTGGACGCCCGGGCCAGGGTGGCCGTGCGCATCGCCCGGAAAGGGTCGATCCGCGTGCCCCCGCGCACGCTCTGACGCACCGGCCAGGCGATCGCCACCGCTCCGGCGGCGAGGAGCAGCAGGAACACCGGCAGGAGCGGCGAGGGGGTGAAGGTCGACCGCCCGGCGACCGTCAGCAGATGGTTCGCGAGGTACCCCCCTCCCCCGCCGACCAGGGCGAGGAGGAGGAGCAGCGCGGCCGAGGTCCGTCTCATCCCGCCCCCGCCGCCTCGGGGGCCTCGTCGTCCGCCTCCCGGCGTCGCAGCTCGGCGACCAGGTCCGCGACGCGGCCGCTGCCGGCGAGCACGGCCTCCGGGTCCACGGCCAGCCAGGGCTCCAGCACGAACAGTCGCTCGGCTGCCCGCGGGTGCGGTAGGAGCAGATGCGGATCGTCGGAGACGAGGTCGCCGTACGCGATGAGGTCGAGGTCCAGAGTCCGGTCGCCCCACCGCTCATGCCGCTGCCGGCCGTGCTCGTCCTCGATGGCGTGCAGCATGCCGAGGAGGACGGACGGAGCGAGCCGGGTGGTCACCAGGGCGACGGCATTGAGGTAACCGGGAGCCTCCGGATCCGGTCCGTCCGGCGTGATCGCGACGGTCTCGAACAGGGGCGAGAGGCGCACCCCGTCCACCAGCGGGAGGCGCTCGATCCGGCCGGCCGCCTCGGCCAGGGTCTCGGCCCGCTCCCCGAGGTTCGCGCCCAGGGCAACGACGGCGCCCACGCTCTCCCTGCCCGGTCGCGGGTCGCCCGGCGGACGCGGCGGAACCCGGCGGATCACGCGCGACTCCGGCGCACCGTCACGGCGACATCGGCGAAATCCTGCGCGATCGGCGCCTGCGGCTTGTGCACCGTCACGCGCACCGCCTGGACGCGGAGGTCCCCGAGGACGGCGTCGGCGATGCGGCCGGCGAGCGCCTCGATGAGGTTCAGCGGCTCTCCACCGACGATCGCGGCCACGCGGTCGGCGAGCGCCCCGTAGTCGACGGTGTCGGCCAGGTCGTCGCTCGCGGCCGCGGCATCGAGGGACAGCGTCAGGGCGAGGTCGACGACGAACTCCTGGCCGTTCCTCCGCTCGTGCGCGAAGACGCCGTGCCGCCCGAAGACCCGCAGCCCGGTGAGGACGATCTCATCGCTCGCGCTCATCGCACCGCTCCCTGCTCCCAGGCATCGCTCACGGCCAGGGCGTCGCGCGTCGCGGCGACGTCGTGCACGCGCACGGCCCAGACCCCGGCCCGCGCGGCCAGGACGCTCGTCACGGCGGTGGCCAGGTCCCGCCGGGCGATGTCCGCGTCCGGCTCCGGGCCCAGGGGGGCGAGCAGCTCGCCGAGGAAGCGCTTGCGCGAGGTGCCGACGAGCACCCGCGGACCGAGCGCGACGATCCGATCGAGGTCGTGCAGCAGCTCCCAGTTCTGCGCGGCGGTCTTGGCGAACCCGATGCCCGGGTCGACGATGAGCCGGTCCGCCTCGATGCCGCCGGCCCGCGCCCGCGACATCCCCTGGGCGAGCTCGGCGGCGACGTCCTCGGCCACCCGTGCGTAGTCCGCCCGGGCGTACATGTCTGCCGATGGTCCCCGCCAGTGCCCCAGGGCGAGCTCCGCGCCCGAATCCGCCACCGTGGCGAGCATCGCCTCGTCGGCGAGGCCGCCGGAGACGTCGTTCACGATGCGGGCGCCGGCGCGCACGGCGGCCGCGGCCGTGGCCGCGTTCAGGGTGTCGATGCTCACCGCGATGCCGTCTGCGACCAGCGCCTCGACGACCGGGAGCACCCGGCGCTGCTCCTCCGCCACCGGCACCCGGGCGGAGCCGGGGCGGGTCGACTCGCCGCCGACGTCGATCACGGTGGCGCCCTGTCCGTGCAGGGTCCGCGCCTGCGCGACGGCGCGCTCGGCGTCGAGGAAGCGCCCGCCGTCGCTGAAGGAATCGGGGGTGACGTTCACGACGCCCCAGATGCCGATCATCGCGGCCGACCGCCGAGCAGCCGGGACTCCGCGGTGGCCGCTCGGACGGCGGCATCCGCGCCCCGCACCGCCGTGACCGCGCCGCTCGCCGTCGCATCGACGCCCTCGGCCGGCGCCTCCGGTGTGCCCCGGCCGATCAGGGCGATCAGCTCGGTCCGCGCGGCCGGCTCCGTGTACACCCCACGGGCGGCGATGGTCAGGGTGCTCGCCTCGGACTGCCGGCCGCCGCGCATCGTGACGCACTCGTGGCTCGCCTCGAGCACCACGAGCACGCCGCGGGCGTCGAGGTGCCCCGCGATCGTGTCGGCCACCTGCTCGCCCAGGCGCTCCTGCACCTGCGGCCGGGCGGCCAGGGTCTCCACCACCTTCACCAGGGCGCCCAGCCCGACGACCCGCTCCCCGGGGAGGTAGGCGACATGCGCGTACCCAGCGAACGGCAGTAGATGGTGCTCGCACACCGAGCGGAAGCGGATGTCGCGCAGGAGCACCGCGCCGGAGGGCTCCGTCTCCGGAGCCGGCCCCCGGGCCACGCTGATGGTGTGCGCCAGGGGCGCTCCCGGGTCCTCGCCGACGCCGGCGAAGAACTCCGCGTACAGATCGGCCATGCGCTGCGGCGTCTGCCGGAGCCCGGGGCGGTCCGGGTCCTCGCCGAGGGCCTCCAGCAGATCGCGGACGAGCGCCCGCACCCGCTCCCGATCGACCGTCATCCGTGTCCCCCGGGGCTCAGGCCGTCGCCGGGCGCGGCGGGGCGTCGGGCGCCGGGCGGGCTGCGGCTTCGGGGGCGGTGCGCGGCGGCTGCTCGGCGGCGGCGTTCGCGGCGAGCGCCTGACGGGGCACCTCCACCGGGGGGAGGACCGAGACCGGTCGGTCCTCGCTGGAGAGCCACTGCGGCCGCTCCGGGAGCTTGCGCACGTCGCGGAAGATCTCGGCCACCTGGTGGTGGTCGAGGGTCTCCTCCTCCAGCAGCGCGAGCGCGAGCCGGTCGAGGATGTCGCGGTTCTCGCTGAGAACCAGGTAGGCCTCGTTGTGCGCCTGCTCGATGAGCGCGCGCACCTCCTCGTCCACCTGCTCGGCGATGACCTCGGAGTACTCGCGGCTGCGGCCCACATCGCGGGCGACGAACATCTCGCTCGACTCGTTGCCGACCTTCACCGGACCCACCCGAGTGGTCATCCCGTACTCGGTGACCATCTTGCGGGCGATGCCCGTGGCCTTCTGAATGTCGTTGGAGGCGCCGGTGGTCGGGTCGTGGAACACGATCTCCTCGGCCACCCGGCCGCCCATCGCATAGGTGAGCTGGTCCTGCAGCTCGTTGCGGGTGACGGAGTACTTGTCGTCCAGCGGCATGACCATCGTGTAGCCGAGGGCCTTCCCCCGCGGGAGGATGGTGATCTTCGTCACCGGGTCGCTGTGGTTCATCGCGGCGGCCGCGAGCGCGTGTCCGCCCTCGTGATACGCGGTGATGAGCTTCTCCCGGTCCTTCATCACCCGGGTGCGGCGCTGGGGGCCGGCGATCACGCGGTCGATGGCCTCGTCCAGGGCGCGGTTGTCGATGAGCTGCGCGTTCGAGCGCGCGGTGAGCAGCGCCGCCTCGTTCAGGACGTTGGCGAGGTCCGCGCCGGTGAAGCCGGGGGTCTTGCGGGCGACGACCTCGAGGTCGACGTTCTTCGACAGCGGCTTGCCCTTGGCGTGCACCTCGAGGATCCGCTGGCGGCCCCTCATGTCGGGCGCGTCCACGCCGATCTGCCGGTCGAAGCGACCGGGGCGCAGGAGGGCCGGGTCGAGGATGTCCGGGCGGTTGGTCGCCGCGATGACGATGACGTTCTGGTTGGCCTCGAAGCCGTCCATCTCCACGAGCATCTGGTTCAGCGTCTGCTCGCGCTCGTCGTTGCCGCCGCCCATGCCGGCGCCGCGGTGGCGACCGACGGCGTCGATCTCATCGATGAAGATGATCGCCGGGGAGTTCTCCTTCGCCTGCGTGAAGAGGTCGCGGACGCGGCTGGCGCCGACGCCGACGAACATCTCCACGAAGTCCGAGCCGGAGATGGAGTAGAAGGGCGCCCCCGCCTCGCCCGCGACCGCGCGTGCGAGCAGGGTCTTGCCCGTGCCGGGAGGGCCGTAGAGCAGCACGCCCTTGGGGATCCGCGCGCCGATCGCCTGGAACTTCGCGGGGTCCTGCAGGAACTCCTTGATCTCGGCGAGCTCCTCCAACGCCTCGTCGGCTCCCGCGACGTCGGCGAAGGTGACCGTGGGCGTCTCCTTGGTGACGAGCTTCGCCCGGGACTTGCCGAACTGCATGACCTTGCCGCCGCCGCCCTGCATGGAGGACAGCAGCCACCAGAACAGCAGGCCGAGCAGCAGCAGCGGGATCATGAGGGAGAGCAGGCCGTCGAACCAGGTGGCCCGCGGCACCGCGTCGTTGAAGCCGTCGGCCGGGGCCGCGGCGTCGATCGCCGTGACCACCTCGCCGGCGCGCGCGTCGACGTAGTAGAACTGCACCTGCGAGGCACCCTCGAACGGCTCGGAGAGCGTGAGGTCCACGCGCTGGTCGCCGTCGGTGGTGACGGCCTTGGTCACCGTCGTACCGCTGAGCAGCTCCAGGCCCTGCTGGGTGGTGATCTGCTTCGGGGCACCCAGACTGGAGACCAGCATGAATCCGCCGAACAGCAGCACTGCGATCAGCACCACGTAGATCAGGGGATTGCGCGCGACCTTCTTCATCTTCATGATGCGATTCAGCGTAGCGCTCGCGTTCTGTGCCCGGGCTGGGATTCGCCAGGGGCGTAGCGGCTCAGGAGTAGACGTGCGGGGCGAGCACGGCGACGTCGCGGAGGTTCCGGTAGCGCTCCGCGTAGTCGAGGCCGTAGCCCACGACGAACTCGTTCGGGATGTCGAATCCCACGTAGCGGCAGTCCACCTCCACCTTCGCCGCCTCCGGCTTGCGCAGCAGCGCCAGCACCTCGATCGACGCGGCCCCGCGTGACGCGAAGTTCTCCAGCAGCCAGGAGAGGGTGAGCCCGGAGTCGATGATGTCCTCGACGATGAGCACGTGCTTGCCGTTGAGGTCCGTGTCCAGGTCCTTGCGGATCTGGACCACGCCGCTCGACCTGGTGCTCGCGCCGTAGCTGGAGACGGCCATCCAGTCCATCGACACGTGCATGGGCAGTGCCCGGATGAAGTCCGCCATCACCATCACGGCGCCCTTCAGGACGCCGACGAGGACGAGGTCCCGGCCCGCGTAGTCCTCGGCGACGCGAGCGGCGAGTTCGTCGAGCTTCGCCCGGATCTGCTCCTCGGTCACGAGGATCTCGGTCAGGTCGTCGGCGATGTCCGCAGCGCGCATAGGTGAATGCTACGGGATGGTGTCGATGGCACGGGATCCGCGGCGGCCCGGACCTCACGGGGTGCGCGAGGACGACCCCGCCGCCTGGAACTCGATGCGCCCGGCGACCCGGCGCGCGGAGCAGCCCGGCAGGTCAATCGGTCCCTGACCCGCCCAGTCCGTGACGAGACGGGCGACCTCCACCGTCTGGACACGGGTGAGGGAGACCCCGAACTCGCTGTGCACGACGAAGCGGATGATCCGGTTCCGCAGCGCCGCGGGATTGGCCGCGAGCGCCGGGACGCTCACCGCGATGCCCGCCTCCGCCGGTTCCACGATGTCCTCGATGGTCTCCCGGATCATCGCGTCGAACGCCGCGGTGTCCTCGCGCGCCTGCTCCGCGGTGCGGGCGAGGGCCTCGGCGATGCCGGGGCCCAGCTCCGCCTCGAGCACCGGCAGCACGCGTTCCCGCACGCGCACCCGCGCGAACCGCACGTCCCCGTTGTGCGGGTCGTCCCAGGGGTCCAGTCCCTGCGCCGCGCACGCGGCCCGCGTCGTCGCCCGGCGGGTCCCGAGCAGCGGCCGCAGCCAGAGCAGTCCGGGCCGCTCCTCGTCCTCGCGCGCCGGGGCCATCCCCTGCAGGCTCCCGCCGCCGGATCCGCGTGCGAGGCCGAGCAGCACCGTCTCGGCCTGATCGTCGAGGGTGTGCGCCAGGAGCACCGCGGCGGCTCCCTCCTCGGCCGCGGCCTTCCGCAGCGCCTCGTACCGGGCCTCCCGCGCCGCCGCCTCCGGCCCTCCGGTCCCGACCACCTCCACCTTCTTCACGCGGGGGTCGAGGCCGAGCGCCGCCGCCTGCGCCGCCGCGCGGGCGGCCACCTCCGCCGACCCCGCCTGCAGCCCGTGGTCCACCGTCACGCTGACGCCCCTCCCCCCGGTCGCCCGGGTCTCGAAGGCCACCGCCGCGGCGAGCGCGAGCGAGTCGGCCCCGCCGGAGAGGGCGACCACGACCGGCGCTCCGGCCGGCAGGGTCGCGAGGGCGGTGCGCACGGCGAGCCGGACCTCCGCGGTGGCGGGCGCGAGAGGGACGGGAGCGGGATCTCCGGCGGGGGTGAGCGGCTGATCGGACATGGCACCAACCTAATCGCGCACGCCGGCATCACTGCAGTACTCGCGCTGTCTTCCCGCTCCTCGTAGGCATCCGTCACCGTCAACGCCCCTCACCGTCAGGCCCGTCCCTCACCGTCGCTCCGAAACGCACGTCCCGACATCCCACACCGTCGCACTCGTCGTG
>JBEBWQ010000005.1:0-27356 GCA_040392075.1 Microbacterium sp. | reverse complement strand
CCTGGGCCCTGCGCCTAGCCCTCGGCCGCGCCGCCGCCGACTCGCTGCTGCTCTCGGACGCCCGGGTCGCGCCCGCCGCTCTCGTCGCCTCCGGCTTCTCCTTCCGCCATGAGACGGCCGCGCAGGCGCTCCGCGCCGCCCTGGCGGAAGCCGCCCCCGCGTAGGGGTCCGATCTCGGCTCCGGCCCGATCGGGAGAGAACGCGCACCTTCCGTCACCGTCGCACCCACCGGCTCCGGCGCCGGATCGCACCCGCCGTGTCCGTCCGTCCCGCGCACACGTACGACAGCGAGGAGAGCAGCACGCCACAAGCCGCCAGGCGCCCGGGCCGGCCGCTGTCCATCCGGCGGGGGCTCGACGCGATCCGGCCGACGGGCACGTCGATTTCACATCATCAGACGAAGGGGATAGCTTGGTCTGATGAAGCCGTCCCGGCGATCATGAAGGAGCTCCCGCCCGTGACCAGCCCTCGTTCCCGCCCTTCGCAACGCACCGGCGCCCTCCGATGAGCGCTGAGATCGGGGTCGTCCTCGGCCAGGTCGGGACGCCGCAGAGCGTCGAGCGCTCCGAGGTGCGCCGCTACCTCAGGGAGTTCCTCTCCGACCAGCGGATCATCGACCTCCCCCGCTGGCGCTGGATGCCCCTCCTCCACCTCGCCGTGCTGCCCACGCGGCCGAAGACGATCAGCCGCTATTTCTCCGAGATCTGGACGGAGCACGGCTCGCCCCTCCAGCGGATCTCCGAGGCGCAGCGGGACGGCATCCAGCAACGGCTCGGCGACCGGTTCCAGGTCGAGCTCGGAATGGCCTACAGCGAGCCGAGCATGGCCCGTGCCGTAGCCCGGCTGGAGGAGGCGGGCATCCGCAAGGTCGTGGTGCTGCCGCTGTTCCCGCAGTACTCCAACAGCACCACCGCCTCCATCTACGACGAGGTGATGTTCCACGCCCTCGGCCGCGGCACGCGCAAGGGCCTGCCGGTGAAGAAGCACGCGCCGGCGCTGCGCTTCGTCCCGCCGTTCTACGACGACCCTGACTACATCGCCGTGCTGGCCGACAGCGTCCGTCGTCAGCTCGCGGAGGGTGCGGACGACACCTCGGGCTCCGGACCCGACCGGATCGTCGTCAGCTTCCACGGTCTCCCGAAGCGCTTCGTCGAGGAGGGCGACCCCTACCAGGCCCAGGTCGAGGAGACCGTGCGTCTGCTCGCCGAGGCGCTCGGCTGGCCCGAGGACTTCTACGAGCTGGGCTACCAGTCCCGGTTCGGGCGCACCGAGTGGATCAAGCCCTACCTGCAGCCCCGGCTCGGCGAGCTGCACGCGGACGGCGTCGAGCGCCCGGCGATCCTCTCCCCCGGATTCGTCACCGACTGCCTGGAGACCCTGCACGAGCTGGGCATCCAGGGGCGCGAGCTCTTCGCGGACGGCGGCGGCGACCCGGCCGGCTACCGCACCCTCTCCTGCCTCAACGACGACCCCGCCTGGCTCGACTACGCGACGGCCCTGATCGAACGGAACGCGCATGGCTGGTAAGCGGATCCTCTTCGCCGCGCTGGGCCTGCTCGCCACGGGGCTCGCGATCGTGGGCGTATGGCTGCCCGGGCTGCCGACCACCCCGCTGGTGCTCCTGGCGCTGTGGGCGTTCTCGCAGTCGAGCGAGAGGCTGTCGGCCTGGCTCCGGCGCATCCCCCTGCTCCGCTCGGCGATCGATGCCGCCGATCGCTACCGCAGCGAGCGCACCCTGCCGCTGATCGTCAAGATCGTCGCGCAGACCGCCGCCTGGAGCTCCGCCGTCGTGGTCCTGCTCGTCACCGGTTCCCTCTGGATCACCGGCGCCGTGGTCGTCGCGGCCCTCGGCTGCTCCGTCTTCATGACCTGCACGCCCACGCGCCCGCGGGACTCGGCGACGGCCGGGACGACCAGCGCCGCCGGGTCGCGCGACCTCGCCTCCGTCGGCCACTGACTGTGATGTGTCCCGGCTCGCGGGACATCGCAGAGGCTTCTGGCCGCCGGATCGGCGGGTCCCGGGGCCCCGCGACACGAGAGAGGACCGGCATCCGGCCCAGGATCGCCGGGGAGCGCGGACGGCGGCGGCCGCTTCCGTCCTCGCCGACGGTCGCTATGCTCACCGCCCTGGCGAGGGTCGCGTCGGACCCGTGAAGGACACCGGCCGGTCCTCCGACGCCGGAAGAGGCGACCTGCACCCTGCCCGCTCCGGCTCAGCCGAAGTCCACTAGGCCCGCACGGGCGGCCGTCACGAGGATCTGCACCCGATCGCGAACGTGCCACTTCGACATGATGCGCCCCAGGTGCGCCTTGACCGTCCCCTCCGAGACGTGGAGGGCGGTGGCCATCTCCGCGTTCGACATGCCCTGGGCGAGGCTCTCCAGGATCTCCGCCTCGCGCTCGGTGAGCGCCTCGAGCTCGTCGGTCCCGGACACGGCCGAGGGCTTGGTGTCGCGGACGTGCTTGACGAGCATCGACGCGATCCGCGGTGAGAGCGTGTTCGTCCCCTGGTGCACCTGCCGCAGGGCGATGAGGATCTCATCGGCGCTGGAGTCCTTGAGCATGTACCCCGACGCGCCGGCGCTCAGCATCGGAAGCACCGTCTCGCTCGTGTCCAGGGTCGTGACCGCGAGCACGCGGACATCGGGCCAGCGGGAGGTGATCTCCGCCGTCGCCTCGATCCCGCCCATGATCGGCATCTGGACGTCCATCATGACGATGTCCGGCTGGAGCCGCTCGACGGCGTCGATCGCCTCCAGCCCGTTCTCCGCCTCCGCGATCACCTGGATCTCAGGGTCGCGGGACACGAAGTGCCAGAGCGCCACTCGCACCAGAGGGTCGTCATCGGTGATGAGCACTCGGATCTCGTCCATGCAGAAAAGCCTAGTGACACCAGCACTTTTGCGCTGACGGCACCGACGAGCAGAGATAGACCTTTGTCCAGGAAAAGACTGCCGATTAGTCGGATGTGCGAGCCCGGCTGCGACGGAAGGATGAATGTCAGCAGGACAAACATCTAGGAATGAGGTGAATCACAATGTCTGTTTGGGAACAGCTCGCTCGCCTTCTGGGTCTCTACCGCTAAGCCTATCGGGCGGATGAGGGATACTGAAGACATGTCGACGCGCACAGCGGCACGGAGCGAATCCGGCCGCTTCCGGTTCAGCCGGACCGAAAGGTTGAACGGACCGGAGCGCATCGTCCTTCTCGTCCTCGTCGGCGGCATGGTCGGACTCGACATCGTCGGAGTCGTCACGACCCCCGACGCGAATCTCCTCGGTCGCCTGATCAGCATCACCACCACGCTCATCTTCGCCCTGTACATCTGGTCGCCCCTGGTGGCCACCTCGGCACTGGGCGTCGCCGTCGCCCTCTCCTTCTTCGCCGGCACCGCGATCCCGGCGCTCGCCGCCGCAGCGATCGCCGCAGGACTCGTCCTGCGGCTGGCGACCACCGCCCTCATCTTCGGCTACATCGGGGGCTTCCTCCTCTCCAGCGCCCTCCTGGCGCTGGGATACGGCACCGGCGACAGCGAACCGGCCAATGTCGCGCTGTACCTCATCATCGCGACGCTCGCGGGCGGTGTGGGACTCGCACTGAGGATGTCCTACGCCCGCGGATACCGACTGGAGAACGAACTCGCCGAGCGCGCGGAGCGCGAACGCGAGGCCGTGCTCGCCGAACGACGATGGATCGCCGGCGAGCTCCACGACAGCATCGCGCACCATCTGACGGTCGTGGCCCTGCACGTGCAGCTGCTCGACGACGCGAGAGCGCGCGCCGGATCGCAGGACGCGATCCGCGTCGCCGCCCGGAAGGCGCTGAGCGACCTCCGGTTCGTCATCGAACTGGCCGAGGACGCTCCGCGCGGCACCGGCGTCCCCTCGGGGGACCTCGCCGCCGCCATCGACGAAGCCCGCGAGGAGTTCGAGGCGGCGGGACACCCCGTGGTGTGCGACGGGGACCCGACCGACGAGACCATCCCCCGCGGCGTCGAGATCATCCTGGCGCGGATCGTCCGCGAGTCCGCGACCAACGTCCTCAAGTACGCCGGTCCCGGTGAGGTGCGCTTCGCCCTGGACATCGACCTCGAGTCGGTGACGCTGACCATTCACAGCCCGCTGCCGGACGTGCCCCGTCGTGATCTGCCCTCCACCGGCACCGGCCTCAACCGGATGGCCGAGCGCGTGCTCGGCGTCAGCGGCGAGTTCAGTGCCGGCCCCACCGACGACGGATGGCTCGTCTCGGTCCGGCTGCCGGTGGCCGCTGCCTGACCCGGGCGTTCCGCTGTCGCTGACCCCGGCATCGTCCCCGGGAAAGCCCCTTCGAAGTCTGGCGGAAAGTCGATGGCAATCGAGACTTCCGATGCTCTCCGCGACGCCCTCCACCGCTGTACCGTCGAAAGCGAACTTCTTCCACTCTCCCTCGGCCGGCATCCCCCAAATCCCGGCCGACTTCCCTCGGCCGTGGACCTCCCCCTCAATATCCCGGCCGATACCCTGAAGAAGGGACCGATGCCGGGGGCATATGAGACATATGCCCCCGGCATCGCCTGTCGAGACCGGCTCATGCCCCGATCATCTGACCTGCGCCGATGATTCTCAGGAGGCCGCGGCGCGCTCGGCCAGGGCGGCCAGCGCCTCGGTGACGGAGCCCCATCCCTCGAAGAATCCCAGCTCCTCGTGCCGATCGCGAGCGGCCGGGTCGCCGTGACGGACGATCACCCGGTAGTCGGTCCCCTCGGGGTGATCGGCGAGCACGATCTCGGCGCTCATGGACACCGGCTCGGGAGCCGCGGGACGCCAGGCGCTGTCGATCGCGTTGGTGAAGACCAGGCGCAGATCGGGTTCCACGACCAGGAAGATCCCGTCGACGTGCGGGACGAACGTGCGCCCGTCCTCGCTCATGCTCGTCACGAAGCCCCCACCGGGGCGGACCTCGAGACGATCGACGCGCGCCGTCATCGGAGCGGGGATCCACCACTGCTCCAGCAGGGCGGGCTCGGTCCAGGCCTGCCAGATCGTGTGGCGCGGGGCGCGGATCACGCGCTCGAGCGTGAGGTCCAGGCGGGGGTCGATGACGGTCACGGGTACTCCTCGGGGTCGGTGACGAACTGTTCGAGACGATCGGTGCGCTCCTGCCACAGCCGCCGCTGATCGGCGAGCCAGTCCTCCAGCAGGGCGAGGCGGTCGCGGTCGAGCACGCAGGTGCGCACCCTCCCGGACTTCGAGGTGCGGATCAGCCCGCTCACCTCCAGGGTGCGGATGTGCTTCATGAAGGACGGCAGCGTGATCGGAAAGGGATCGGCCAGTTCGCCCACGCTCGCCGGCCCCCGCCCGAGCCGGCGGACGACCGCCCGCCGGATGGGGTCGGCGAGGGCGGCGAAGACGTCGTCCAGCACATCATGCTTAGCCATGAAGAAAAGTGTGTCAGGGTGACACACTTAGTGCAAGGGAAAAGTATCTGTCATCGCACACTCCCTCACCGAGGTCTGCTGCCGAAACCGGAGCCGAAAGGCGCCCCATCGGCTCGCGGAGCGGGCTCCCGTCGGTCAGGTGACGGGGACGACACAAGCAGCGTTCCGCGAGGTCCCGCGACGATCCCGCCGGACATCTCCCCCGGAACCCGGCGAACAGCAGTCGGAAGCGGCCGCCGTCTCGCCTACGCGGCCTGGAAGGCGCCCAGGACGGCACCGACGGCGGTGACGCCGACGATCATGTATCCCGCGGTGATGAGGAGGTGCCGCAGGCTCCTGCCCTCGAACTGGTGGAGCTGGAGGAGGGCCGCGGCCACGAGCACACCGCCGGCGAGGCCGACGACGGCGCCGTGCCCGGCCGAGGTGTTGCCGATGAGCCAGGCGAGCACGGCGGCGATGATGAGGCCGGCGATGAACTGTCCCAGGAGCGCCCGCCCGAACGCCGGCCCGGGAGGAAGCGGGCTCTCGCCGTCGCGCGGCTCGGCGAGGCCGAGCTCGCGACGATAGGCCCTGCCGAAGAGCGCCGTGAACCAGAGGGCGCCGAGGACGAACAGGGTGAGAGCGCCGACCACGATGCCGAGCCACGAGACGTTGACCATGAGCGTGTCGACCATCGGGGCCTCCTTGTCGGTGAGCGCCCGGAGCGAGAGGGAAGCCGGGGAACGAGGGGGCCGTCGCAGCGGCACGAACGCACCGGAGGGGCTCCGGGACATGCGATCACAGTAGCCGGCTGAGAACTGGACTGTCCAGTACTATTTCCGCATGGGCAGCACGACCGAGGAACCCCTCCGAGGACGCACCGCGCAGAAGCGCGAGGCGATCCTCATCGCGGCGACGGCGCTGTTCCTCCGCCACGGCTTCCGCGGCACGAGCATGGACGAGGTCGCGGCGCAGGCGGCGGTCTCCAAGCAGACCGTGTACAAGCAGTTCGCCGACAAGGAGAGCCTGTTCCGGGAGATCGTCCAGGGCGTCACCGGCAACGCCGACGCCGTGGCCGGGGTCGTCACCGCCGCCTTCGGACAGGCTCCGGCGACGAGCCGCGACGAGCTGGAGACGCGGCTCCGCGGTGTGGCGCGCATCTACCTCGACAGCGTTCTCCAGCCGCAGGTGCTCTCCCTCCGCCGTCTCGTCATCGCGGAGGCGGAGCAGTTCCCCGATCTCGCCCTCGGCTACTACACCCACGGCCCCCTGCGGGGCATCGACGTCGTGGGGCGCTGCCTGGAGCCCTACGTCGATTCCGGGCTGATCGTCACCGACGACCTTCCGCTGGCCGCCGCGCATTTCGCCTATCTCGCCCTCGCCGTAGCGCAGGACCGTGCCCTGTTCCTCCCCGGGGATCTCCCGGCCCCGCAGGACCGCGATCGGCTGGCCGCCGCGGCGGCGCGGGCGTTCCTCGCCGCGTACGGCACCTGACAGGCCGTCGGCCACCGGTCGCCCGATCCGCCACGCCTCCCCGCGGATCCGTCAGGGATCGACCTGTCGCCGGAGCGCGTCTCCGACGAGCACCCGAGATCTCGTCAGGGCGGTCAGCCGCTGAAGTCCTCGGGCTCGACGTCGTCGAGGAACTTCCGGAACTCGGCGAGCTTCTCCTCCGCGCTGCCGGCCGACTCGGTCATCGAATCGGGCACGCCCGCCTCCTCCAACACCGCCTCGGCGACGTGCAGCGGCGCGTCCGCCCTGCGCGCGATCGCGATGGCATCGGAGGGACGCGCGTCGATCACCCGCGGGCCGGCCGGAGTCGCCAGCACGATCTCCGCGTAGAAGGTCCGATCCTCGACGCGGGTGACCTCCACGCGCTCGACCCGGGCACCGACGGCGTCGACTAGGCGCACCATGAGATCGTGCGAGAGCGGCCTCGGGGTCTCCGCCCCTTCCACCGCGACGAGGATCGAGGTGGCCTCCTGCTGCCCGATCCAGACGGGCAGGATGCGGCCGGATCCGGCCTCCTCCCCCACGGGCTTGAGCAGGAGCACGAACTGGCCCAGTGCATCCTGGGCGATCCCCGCGACTCTCACCTCGACCATCTCGGCCTCCTCCGGCTCTTCGACCGCTCCCCCCGAGTCTCGTCGCGGTCGGGCCGCCTCGCAACGCCCTCGCGAGCGCCCCAGGACAGTGGGGTCTCGGATGCGCTGTCGCGGCACGGCGGCGCTGCGGGAGCGAGATTCGGCGGCGCCAGCCTCACGGCAGCCCGTTCCGCCCACGGATACCGCCGGCGAATGCGCCGATGACGGCGCTCGACGACGTCAGGAGGGCAGAGCCGCCCGGACGACGGAGGCGATGACCGGGCGCGGATCGATGTCGGCACGGTGCCCGAGGACGTGCAGGAACAGGCCCTCGAAGCAGGTCGCGACGAGGTGGACGGCAAGATCCGGATCGGGGGCGCCCAGGGCCACGAAGGCGGATCGGACCGGCTCCACGAGCCTCGACCGGCCACGGCTCAGGGCCGCGCGGATCGCCTCATCGTGGCCCGCCTCGACGAACAGCGCGAGCCGGGCGGCGGTCTGAGTGCGCAGCATCCCGGTCTGATGCTCGAACAGCACGATCAGCGAGTCGGCGAGCTGGTCCGGCGATGCGGCCGTGAGCGACTCCGACACGACGGGCAGTTCGGCGGCGACCATGTGCTCGGTCACACCGAGGAGCAGAGCGTCCCGTGTGCGGAAGGCGTTCGAGGTCGAGCCTTCCGGCAGGCCGGCTCGCTCGTCCACGCGGCGATGCGTGAGAGCGCGAATGCCTTCGGCTGCGAGGATCTCGATCGCCGCGTTCAGCGCGCGTTCCCTGTTCGATGCCACGACCCCATCATAACTACGTTCGTAGTTGCAGGAGGACTACATTCGTAGTATCTTCGCTCCATGGACGTCACCGCCCTTGCGATCGCCGACCTCGTCCTCCTGCTGGTCACCGCTGCGATGGGCGTCGTCTCCCTTGCCGCCTGGACGCATCACCGGGCCGCCGGCTTCCCCGTCGGGAAGGTCACCACGCATGTCGCGCTCCAGGTCGCGAGCATCGGGGTGTGGACCGCGTTCGTCATCAGCGATGCGCTGCCCCTCGCGTGGATCGCCTTCGCCCTGATCACCGCCGGCCAGGTGTTCGGCGACCTGCTGATGTTCGCCTCCTACCGGGCTCGCCACCCCGGTGCGACCGAATCGGGCTATCGCGCGGTCAGCGGCGACGTCCTCCGCTTCGCACGTCCTGTCGCCGCGCTCCATGCGGTGATCGGGGCGGTCGCCTGGTTCGGCATGCTCGCGATCTGCATCGTGGCGACGATCGTGGCGTGACCCGAACGCCCGGGAGGCGCGCGCACGCGGTGCTGGGCGAAGTCTTCGAGCGAGGGAGCTTCGCGACAGCAGTCGAGGCGCCACGCAGCCGCACACGTCCAGACCGCGCGTGGGACTCTCGCAGAGGGAGAAGGGCGCCACCCCGGAGACGAAGCTCCTCTTGCCTCTTCCGCACGAGAGGGCGAACCGAGTTCCGGACGACCGGATGAGCGCGCACCGCACCCGTGGACCGCGCCGGATGACGCATGGTGCGCTGTGACCCCAGCCATCGTTCGATCTGCGGGACGACGATCCTCCTGCTCCGCGACCGTGGCGCCGCCATCGGCTCTTTCCCGCTACTGCAGCGCGTCCTTGAGGGATACCAGGTGGGCGCGGCTGAGGTGCTGCGCCGTGTCGGCGGCACGAGCGGCTATCGCTTCGACCAGGTCGGCGTGGGCCGCGTGGTCCTCCTCCTCGGAAAGGTGCCGACCGAGGCGGAGCATGTCGATCATCGCCTGACGGAGCCTCGGCACGAACGTGTCGAAGAGCTCCAGGAGGACGGGGTTCTCAGCGGCCGCGACGATGGCGCGATGGAAGCGCATGTCGGCGTCCACATAGTCTTCGGTGCTGTCACGCTGATGCTGACGTTCGGCGAGCGCGCGGCGGATGGCGCGCAACGCTGCGGGCGTGCGCCGTTCGGCGGCGTGCGCGGCGGCTTCGGCCTCGATCGCGATCCGCGCCTCGATCACCGACACGATCCCCGCCCGCTGCAGCACGGCATCCCACTCCTCGGCGGCGTCCAGTGCCGTCACGAACACACCGGCCCCCTGCCGGGACTCCAGAACGCCCTTGCCCGCGAGCTGCCGGATCGCTTCGCGGACGGTCGAGCGACCGACGCCCAGTTGCGGCCCGAGGGTCGTCTCGCCCGGCAGCTTCGCCCCCAGCGGCCACTCGCCCGTGCGGATGCGCTCGAGGAGGGCTTCGGCCGCCCGATCTGCGAGCGGCGCCCTTCTGACATGGTGCATCGCTCCCTCACTTCTCTACTTGTCTGAGGAGTTGTGTATAGTCTATCCCATGATGGGAAGAATCCTTCTCTGCCGCAGCAGGGCTTAGGCGGATCGGCACCCCTGCTGCGGAGCGTCCATCCCGCCGGTCTTCCCCGCCACGCGTCCGCACCACCGCGATCCTCATCGCCACACGGTGCCGCGTGCGGTGCGCCGTGCGCCTCGTCGCGCGCGGCGCCTGTCGAAAGGACCCCCATGAGCGTGACCCCCTCCCCTCCCCGCAACCGGGCGGGCCTGTGGGCGCTGACGGCGACCCACGCCGCCAACGACTTCTACACCGGAGCGGTGGCCGCCCTGCTGCCGTTCTTCGTCCTCCACGCCGACTACACGTACGCGGCCATCGCCGGGATCACCTTGGCGGCGACCGCGTTGTCGAGCATCGCCCAGCCGATGTTCGGGTACCTCAGCGACAGGTTCGGAATGCGCTGGATGAGCCTGCTCGGACTCCTGGCCGCCGGCATCGGGGTCGCGGCGAGCGGGATGGTCTCGGACTCGTATCTCGCGGTATGGATCGTGATCGCCGTCTCCGGTGTCGGCGTGGCCGCGTACCATCCCGCGGCGACGATGGAGGCCCGTGAGGCCGGAGGCGGCACCAGCGGCGCGATGAGCCTGTTCTCCGTCGGGGGGAACGTCGGCGTGGCCCTCGCCCCCTCGGCGGTGATCCTCGTGGTGGGCTGGTTCGGGCTGAACGGCACCGGCCTGCTGGTGATCCCCGCCGTGGCACTCGGGCTGGTCTATGTCGCGGTGTCCTGGCGGCAGCTGTTCGCCCGCAGGAGCACCGTCGGCACCCCCGCACGACGGGCGCAGGCTCCCGTCGCGGCCCGGGACGACTGGCGGGCGTTCGGCCGGCTGACGCTGGTGCTGGCGATGTGGTCGATCGCCTATGTCGGCACCTCGACCTTCGTGTCGCTGTACTCCATCGAACGGTTCGGCACGAGCCCGGAGTTCGCGTCCATCGCGCTGTCGCTGTTCCCGGCGGCGGGAGCGATCGGCACGGTGACCGGCGGTTGGCTGGCCGACCGGTTCGGGCGCCTGCGGATCGTGCGGGCCGGCTACCTATCGGCCGCGCTGTCCACCGCAGCCATCGTGCTCGCCCCTACGCCGACGACGGTGATCGTCGCCACCGCCGCGCTGGGGCTGAGCCTGTTCCTCCCGTTCGCCGCGCAGATCACGCTGTCGCACTCCTACCTGCCGGGTCGCATCGGCGTCGCCTCCGGCGTCACCCTCGGCCTGACGTTGTCCTTGGGCGGGCTGGTCAGCCCTCTCCTGGGGAAGGTCGCCGACCACACCGGCGTGCAGTCCGTGTTCCTCATCATGGCCGGCCTGATAGCGGCGGGCTTCGCCCTGTCGTTCACCCTCGCAGAGCGCCGCGACGTCCTCGTCCCCGTCCCCGCAGACGGCCGCGCACCGGACGAGGACGTACGCGCGTGATCGCGACCCCTGCACGCGCTCGTCGACGCCCCTTGCCGGGGGGAGAGACCCGGCGACGACCGGGATGGACGACGCACCGATTCCGCGGCCGGAGACGACAAGGCCCCGCCGGAGCGGGGCCTTGTCGGACTGTCTCAACACAGTGTGGACCTGAGGGGATTCGAACCCCTGACCTCTTCATTGCGAACGAAGCGCGCTACCAACTGCGCCACAGGCCCGAGAACCTGACTAGCCTATCACGGCCGGGTCAGCCGGCTGCGCGACGGGAGAGGAGCTGACGGACGTGCGCCTCGATCTCGGCATCGTCGACGTAGCCCATCGCCGCATACGGGGAGGACTCCTGCGACGCGGCGGGGGTCGCGGCCGGAGCGACCATCGGGGCCGGAGCGGGGGGTGCCAACCGCTCGGCCCGGCGACGACGATCCTCGGTCCGCTCCGCGTCACGCAGCGCCTGGCGCTCATCGGCGACGATGCGAGCGGCATGGGCCTGCGAACCGACCGTGGACACCAGCGGCGCCGGCAGCACCCGGGGGGTCCACGGGGTCGCCGGGACGGGGGCAGCGCCCTGGTCATGCAGCGGCGGGGACATCCGCGGCGCCCGCTGATCGGCGATCGGCGCCCGGCGACGGGCCGAGCGCGCCGCGACCAGCGCCATCCGCTGAAGGGTCAGGGCGGCCAGCAGCACGGCGGCCCCGCCCAGCCATACCAGCGCCGGAGTGCCGAGGGCGAGCATCTGCCAGATCCCGATTCCCAGGGCCGCAAGACCCGCGATCAGCACCGTGGTGGCGGCGATCCGCACGCGGCGGCGCGCCCGGGCCTGGCGGAGGAGCGGATCCTGCTGGGCGGCGGCGAGCTCCTGTCGCAGCGCCTCCAGCTCGGCGGCCTCACGTTCGGAGAGCACGCGCTTGGCGAGCCGCTGCTGTGCGAGAGCGGCCCGCGTGTTCAGCTCCACCCGGACCTCCTCGGGCGTCTCGCTGGTCTCGGCGAGGACGCGCAGGGCGCGGTTCAGGCGCACCGCATTGCGCTCGGCGGCCTCGAACTGGTGCCGTCCGCGCCACGAGGGGAGCAGATACAGCATCCACAGGAGCACCGCGACGAGAACGATCACGCCCCCGCTCAGCACCGGTCCATCCATGCTTCCACGGTAGGCGACGCGCGGCGGCCTCCCCCGGTTTCCGGGTCGCGTGTCGCCGGAGGATGTCCCGAATGCGACCGGCCTACGGCCAGGTGCCCTCCGGCACCTGCGCGGCCTCGGGCGGGACGTCTCCCGCGAGCCAGCGGTTCAGCACGCCCTGCGGCACGTCCTCCTTCACGAGACTGAAGGCGAAGTGGTCGCGCCAGTCGCCATCGATGTGGATGTACCGGCGGCGCAGTCCCTCGTACTGGAAGCCGAGCTTCTCCACCACCCGCAGGCTCGGAGCGTTCTCCGGCCGGATGCAGATCTCGATGCGGTGCAGCCCGAAGTGCGAGAAGGCCAGATCTGTCGCCAGCGCCACGCCGGTCGGGGTGATGCCGCGCCCTGCGACCCGTTCGCTCACCCAATAGCCGATCGTGGCCGAGCACAGCGATCCCCGCGTCACGCCCCACACGTTCAGCTGCCCGATCACCTCGCCCTCGTACTCCAGGACGAAGGGATAGCCCGCTCCGCTGCGATACTGCTGCAGCAGTCGCCGGATGCTCCCCCGCATGTCGAAGGAGGATCGCAGCCCGGGGACCGTGGCCTCCCAGGGCTCCAGCCAGTCGCGGTTCTCCAGCAGCTCCCGCTGCAGGGGACGGGCGTCGCGCGCGTGGATCAGCCGCAGCGTCACCGGACCGTGCCGGTGCAGCTGCGGGGCGTCCATCATGCTTCCGGGCAGCATGTCACATCCGCTCGGCGAACTCCTTGAGCCAGGGACGCAGCTCGGGACCGAGGTCGTCGCGTTCGCTGGCCAGCTGGATGATCGCCTTGATGTAGTCGACCCGATCGCCCGTGTCGTAGCGCCGGCCGCGGAACACCACGCCCAGGACGCCGGGTCCTGTCGGATCCGCGGCGAGCTCCTGCAGCGCATCGGTGAGCTGGATCTCCCCGCCCTTGCCCGGTTCCGTGCGCTCCAGCACCTCGAAGATCGCCGACGGCAGCACATAGCGACCGATCACGGCCAGGTGGGAGGGGGCGTCCTCGCGCGCCGGCTTCTCGACGAGCCCGGTCACCCGCACCACGCCGTCGTCCTCGGTCGGCTCCGCCGCAGCCACTCCGTAGAGGTGGATGTGGCCGGGATCGACCTCCATCAGGGCGATGACGGCGGCACCGGTGCGCTCATGGGCCGCGATCATCGCCGGCAGGACGGGGTCGCGCTCGTCGATGAGATCGTCGCCCAGGAGCACCGCGAAGGAACTGTCGCCCACGTGCGCCCGCGCGCGCAGGACCGCGTGCCCCAGGCCCTTGGGCTCGCCCTGCCGGACGAAGTGGATGTCGCCGAGGTCGCTGGACTTCATCACCCTTTCCAGGCGACCGGTGTCGCCCTTCTCCATGAGCTTCAGCTCCAGCTCCGGCACGGAGTCGAAGTGGTTGGAGATGGTGTTCTTGTTCCGCCCGATGATGACGAGGATGTCATCGATCCCCGCTTCCACCGCCTCCTCCACCACATACTGGATGGCCGGCTTGTCCACCACCGGAAGCATCTCCTTCGGCATGGCCTTCGTCGCCGGGAGGAAACGGGTGCCGAGCCCTGCGGCGGGGATCACGGCCTTGATCGAATGTGCGCCCATTCCGTCAGTCTAGGCGGTGCCCTCCCGGGGACGCCCTCTCCCGCCCGCATTCTCCCCGCGCCCCGCGCACCCCGATTCCGCCTCGCCCCGCCCTGTTCGCGCATTCCCCGTGACTCCTACAATCGGAGGATGTTCGCCCCCTCGCTCGACCCCTCCCGCCCCGGCGATCCGCCTCGTCCCCCGGCGCCGGGCAGCGAGGCCGCCCTGGCGAAGCACCGGCTCCGCGAGCGGGTGCGCGCGGAGCGGCGCGCGCGGAGCGGGTCCGAGCGCGCCGCGGCCTCCGCGGGGATCGCCGATGTACTGGATGCGCTCAGCGCCGGGTGCACCGTGGTCGCCTGCTTCCTGGCGACCGCCACGGAGCCGGACACGCTGCCTTTCCTCCGCCGTGCCGTGCACCGCGGCCTGCGCGTGCTGCTGCCGATCAGCCGCTCCGACGGCCGGCTGGACTGGGCCGCCTGGACGGGCGAGGAGGACGCTCTGACCTCGGGCGCGTTCGGGATCCGCGAGCCGAGCGGGCCCGCCCTCGGACCGGATGCGCTCGCGGAGGCGGAACTGGTCATCGTGCCCGCGGCGGCCGTCGACCGCACCGGCGTGCGACTCGGCTGGGGGCGGGGATACTACGATCGCGCGCTGGCCGGCCTCCCGGTTGACGCACCGGTGTACGCGGTCGTCTATGATTCCGAAGTGGTCGACATCGTGCCGCGGGAGCCGCACGACCGCCCGGTCACGGGCGTGATCACGCCGACCGGTGCGCTCACCCTGCGCCCGCCGCACCTTTGACCCTCCGGAGTCCTCATGCCCACCTACGCCTACGCCTGCACCTCCTGCGGCCACCGCTTCGACGCCGTCCAGAGCTTCTCCGAGGACGCCCTGACCATCTGCCCCGAATGCGGCGGCGGCCTGCGCAAGGAGTACGGCTCGATCGGCGTGACCTTCAACGGCTCGGGCTTCTACCGCACCGACTCGCGCTCGTCCAGCAGCGGCTCGTCGGACTCCGGTTCGTCGGGCTCCGGCGCCACGTCCAGCACGGCCCCCTCCTCCTCTCCCTCCCCCGCGCCCGCGGGGGCCTGAACCGAAAGGACTCCGCCATGATTCAGGGATTCAAGGAATTCATCCTCCGCGGAAACGTGATCGACCTTGCCGTGGCGGTCGTCATCGGCGCCGCGTTCTCGGCCATCGTGAACGTCGTGGTCGACGCGCTCGTCAACCCGCTGATCGCCCTGGTCTTCCAGGCTGACAGCCTGGACACCGCTCTGGCCGTCACCGTGCCCACGCTCACGGGCGGTGAGGTGACCTTCGCGTTCGGCGCGATCCTCGGCGCGATCATCAACTTCCTCGCCGTCGCCTTCGTGGTGTACTTCGTGTTCGTCCTGCCGATGAACAAGCTGAAGGAGCGTCAGGCGCGGGGCCTCGAGGAGGTCCCGGAGCCGCCCAGCGAGCAGCAGCTGCTCGTGGAGATCCGCGATCTGCTCAAGCGCGCCGACGAGGTGCGCTGAGCGACCGCGCTCAGTAGTGCGGAGGGACCTCACGGCGGAGGCGGGCATCGTTCGGGCCCGTCTCCGCCTTCTTCGTCCCCGTCGCCGCCCTCACGGTCCTCGTGACCGGGGGCGCCGGGTGGTCCCCCTCGTGATCGCCCGCGACCGGTTCCCGGAGAGTCCCCGGAGCGGCGGTCAGGCGCACCCGTCGCGCTCCCGGCACCCGTTCCAACCGCTGCCGGGAGCTCTGGTCCGCAGGGTCGCCCGCCGCGCCGGACGACCGGTCGCCGCTCATCGGGGCCCGGGCGCGCCCGGATCGATCCCCAGGACCTCCGCCACGCGCCGCGCGACCGTCACCGGGTCGCTGTACAGATCGAAGGCGTGGACGCGCACGTAGTGCCAGCCGAGGCGGCGCAGGACATGGGGGCGCAGGCGCAACGACTCGCGCAGCGACTCGCCGCCCGTCTCCGGATCGGACTCGATGACGACCGCCGTGCCGCCGTGCCGCGCGACCAGCGGGAGCAGCCCCCGGTAGTCCACCTCGACCTCCGCGCCCAGCCGCCGCAGCTCACGCGCGAGCGCATGGGTCAGGGGGTCGCCCTCGTCCTCGGATCGCGAGGAGCGACGGACGCCGTCGAGATCGCCGAGGATCGACATCAGCGTGGCCGCACCGTGCATGAGACGCCCGTCGTCGACCGCCCCGGGGCGGATGCAGGAGACGATCACCATCGACCGCCGCGCCCGGGTCATGCCCACCGTCAGCAGTCGATCGCCGTCGGGGGTGGAGAGATCGCCGAACTCGCTGAGCACCCGTCCGTGCCGGGTCACCCCGAAGCCCAGGGAGAAGATCACCCGGTCGCGGCTCTCCGCCACCGACTCCTCCAGGGTGAGCACGGCGAAGGGCTCGACGGTGTCGCGCCCGACGAAGTCCGTCACATCCGCGCGACCGGCGAAGGCGGCCGTCACCGCGGCGCGCACCCGCTCCGCGTGGCGTGCGCTCACGGTCACCACCATGAGCGATTCGCCCGGACGGTGCACCGCGTGCTCCACCACGAGGGTGACCACCCGGGCCACCTCGGCGTCGGGGCTCTCGATCGCGCCCGTGACCGCGTCCGAGACGCCCACGCCGCCGGCGACGTAGTCCACGATCAGGCTGCCCCGCCCGAGGTAGGAGCCGGCCCACGGCAGCGAGACGATCTCGCCGCCGTAGAACGCGTCGTTGATGAGCTCGGCGAGGTCCTCGCCGCCGGCGCGGTAGCTGCGGGTGAGCGTCGAGACGGGCAGGATGTCCGACAGACGCTCGAACACCGAGACCTCGTCCACGGGGACCTCGTTCTCCCACTCCTCGTCCTCGCCGATCGCGATGCGGAAAGGAGTCGGCCGCTGGATCACCGGGTCGCCGAAGGCGATCGCCTGCCGGGCGCGGCGCAGCGCGGGCGCCGCCTCGGCCAGCGTCAGCGCGGCGGCATCGACCAGGAGCACCGTGTCGAACGCGACCGCGTCGGGGATGTCGGGCACCTGGTAGGGGGAGGTGATCCAGACGGGGGCGAGTGCTGCGGTCAGGGTCGGCGCCGCGACGACGATCTCTTCCGCCGCCGCCGTCCCCTGCCGGAGGAAGCGGCGCAGGCGCTGCGACTCCTCGGGCTCGTCGACGATCCCGATGCGCCACTGGTTCGCCAGCTGCCAGGCCAGGAGCGGGCCGGAGGCCGCGGCGTGGGCCTCGTCCACCAGGCGGTAGTCGCGCTCCAGCTTGTCGACCACCGCGGTGTTGGCTCCGAGCAGGGCGCGGTCGTCCTGGAGCGCGCGCTCGAGGAGCGACTGCCACCAGGCGAACTCCAGCTCCTCGGCGACCTGCTCCTCGGCGACGTGCCGCACGGAGAGCTCGGTCAGCAGCGGCTCCAGACCGAACGAGGCCAGCTGGTCGCGGACCTGGGCCCGTTCGACGAGATTGTCGAACACGTCGGATGCCGCCGCCAGGCCCGCCAGCGTGCGCACCAGCATCGCCACCGGCAGCGACGACAGGCGCTCCCGCCGCCCCAGGGCGGCGTCGAGCTCGGCGAGCTCCGCCTCGGCGCGCTGCCACGCGACGTGGACGTCGGCGAGGCCGAGCGGCACCTCCGGCATCCCGCCGGCTTCGGCGACGCGCTGCCACTGGATGCGCTGCTGCTGGATCCGCACGAGCGCCTCGTGCATGTCGGCGACATGGGCGCCGGGCCGGACGTACTCCCGGGCGAGCTGGCGCAGCCGCCGCCGGTTCGCGGTCGACATCCCTCCGGTCTCCCGGCGTCCTCCATGCGCCTGGATCAGCTCGTCCAGAGGCCGCTCGAACACCCCGGGGCTGAACCGGTCAAGGGTGTCGCGGATGCCCTGCAGCAGCCGCAGGTACTCCCCCAGCTCGTCCACCGTGGCGAACGGCCTCATCCGGGTCTGGCCGATCAGCTCGTATCCCCGCTCGAGCAGGGCGGGGACGATGATCGCGTGCAGCCGCCCGGCCTGCTCATGGGCCGCCTGCGCGCTCGCCGGGCTCTCGAAGGAGACCCCGTACCAGGGCGAGTCGTCGGGACCGAAGCGGAACTCGCCCAGGCGCGCTGCCTGCACGAGAGCCGCCGATGCGGCCCGGCGGTCGTCCTTGAGGCGGTGCAGCGCGTCGGCGTCCAGCCGTGCCGTCGTGGACGGCGGGATGGGCAGGGAGGCCAGTCGGGTCAGTTCGCGGGTGGCGTCGAGCACCGATGCGCCCAGGCCCGGCACGGGCTCGGTGAGGGCACGCCGATAGTCCCGCAGCACGGTGCGCAGGCGCACGAGCGCGTCGTCGATGTCGGCCGTCTTCGGCTGCGTCGCCTTCTCGTTGCGCCCGATCGCACGCACCAGATCGCGCGCGAGAGTGGCCGGGGAGACCGCCAGCCCGTCCAGGCCGATCGCCGCGAGGCGGTGCCGCACCCCGTCCAGGGTGGAGCGTCGCGCGGAAACGACGAGCACGCGCTTGCCCGCGCGCACCAGCTCGCCCACCGCGTTGATGACCGTCTGGGTGCCCCCGGTGCCGGGCAGGGTGGAGACCACGAGCGAGTGTCCGTGCGCGATGCGGGCGAGCACCGCCTCCTGCTCGCCGTCCGCATCCAGGAGCAGGGTGTCGGAGGAGGGGGAGCGCTCGTCCGGTCCGAGCACCTGCGGCGCCGGGCGCCGTGCGGCGAGCTGCTCGCGGTCCGCGGCGCTGCCCAGCAGGGCGCCGAGGACCGGGGAGTTCGGGTCGGCACCGTCCACGAGGCGCAGATCGCGGGCCATCGGGCCGCCCACCTCCGCGAAGACCGAGACGATCAGCCGGGGGCGCACCGCGAAGGTGTCCAGGTGCGCGGTGGCGGCGCGCAGGCTGTCGATCACCGGCTGCGGTTTGAAGACACCGTTGTCGTAGGCGAGCGCGGCGAGCGTGGTCGCGTTCAGCGCGAGGCCGAAGTGCTCCTGCACGATCCGCACGAGCGCGGGGTTGACCGTGAACCCGCCGCGCAGCTTCAGCTCGAAGTCGCCGTGGTGACGACGGATCGCCAGCGGGCGCAGCAGCACGGGCGTCGAGTAGTCGACGCCACCGAGCTTCCAGGTGGCCAGCCCGACCGCGAGGTGCACGGCGTCGAGGCCGCGCACCGTGCGCAACTCGGTGTTCTTCGCCGTGATCCGCTCGGCCGCGAGGCGCGCGGTGCGCAGCCCCACCTCGTCGCGGTAGAGGTTCGACAGCAATGTGGAACGACCGGTGATGAACTGCGGCAGGCTCCCGGGGTGGGCACGGGAGATGTCGATGCCGTTCTCCGGCAGGTCCCGGTAGCCGGTCAGCGGCGACGGACCGCCCAGATCAGCGGCCTCCGCGCGCAGCCGATCGCCCTCGACCGCCGGGATCCGGGCCGAGCGGGGTGCCGCCTCCTCCGGGCCGTCTGCGGAGGCGCCACTGCTTCGGCCGGCGGCCGTCGAGGCGGATTCGGCGCCGACGGGCGCAGCGGCGCGCGGCGCAGGGGCGACCAGGTGCGCGCCGGCCTGTTCCCAGGTGGTCGCAGCCGCCTCCTCCGCCGGGGTCGTCCCGCGCTTGTCACGTCGCCACACACCCACAGACTAGGCGCGGCGCCGCCTGAGCGGGCGCTAGCGGAGGGGGTGTCACCCGGATTGGTCGCGCGACGACGGCTTTTCCCGCGCCGACCGGCTCCGGATGCGGTCGTCGGGGACGCGGCGGGGAGCACGGCTGCCTGCGACGGCGCGAGGGTCGTCCTCCTTCCACGCAGGCCCGTGCGCGCCGTCCCCACCGTCGCTCGGCCGCAGGTTCTCCACCGATCACGTCGTCAGCGACCACCGACGCCGCCGGAGACGAAAAGATGGCTCTATGACCTACCGCTACGACTTCGCCCCCACGCCGCTCGGCGAGGCGCTGACGGTGTTCTCGGATGAGGGGCTCGTCGCCCTGGAGATCGTCGACGACCCGGAGGCTCCATGGATCCTCGAGGGCATCGCCGCCCGGCTGCACGCCGTCCCGCACGCGGATCCCGGCGCAGCGGACGAGCTCGCCGTCCTGCTGCGCGAGTACTTCGAGGGCGCACCGGTCCGCTTCGACGAGGCCGTCCGCCTGGACTGGCGGCTGGCCCACGGCTTCGCCGGCATCGCGCTCCGCACCGTGTGCACCATCGGCTGGGGCGAGACCGAGAGCTACGGGGAGGTCGCGATCCGTTCCGGCCATCCGGGGGCGGCCCGCGCGGTCGGCACGGCGTGCCGGCTCTCCCCGTTCTCGATCGTCGTCCCGGTGCATCGGGTGGTCCGTGCCGACGGCACCGTCGGGATGTACGGCGCGCACCCCGAGCACAAGCGCTTCCTGATCGATCTGGAGGCCGGATTCCGCGCCCCTGGCGCGGCCACCGGCACGGGGTGAGCCCGGAGGCCCGGTTCACACCTCCCTCCGGGAGACCGGGGATAGGATCGACGCACGAACCGGAGAGCGTCCTCTCCTCCTCGGAAGCAGGCTGTCTTGTGACCCGAATGGAACCCGTCGAATCGGAACTGCTCACTCGTGCGCTGCGCGAGCTGGTCCGACGCACGCGTTTCCCGGTCGCCTTCGGCGGCTTCCTGGACGGCGGCGGGATCACCGTGACCGCGCGGACCGGCACCCGTACGCGGTCGCTGGAGGGTCTGCGGGTGCTCCCGAATCTGGGTCTGGGCGGCCGGGCGATGACCGAGCTGCGGCCGCGGATGACCCGGGACTACGGTCTGTCCCGCCAGATCACCCACGACTACGACGGCTATGTGCTGGGCGAGGGACTGAGGACCCTCATCGCCGTCCCGGTGCTGGTCGACGGCCGCGCCCGCGGCATGCTCTACGCCGGTTCCTGGGCGGACACCCCGACCGAGGGGGTCGCCGCGGCTCCCGCGCTGGAGGTCGCGGACCAGCTGGCCACCGAGTTGCGGGTCCGCGACGAGGTGGAGCGCCGTCTGCGCGCCCTCGGGGCGTCCGCCCCCGCCCCCGCCCTCGCACCGGACCAGCAGGAGGAGCTGCGGGAGACCTTCGTGGAGGTGCGCCGCATCGCCCAGGATCTGTCGGATGAGACGCTGCGCATGCGCCTCGCCGCCGTCGAGCAGCGTCTGATCGCCCTCTCCCGGAGCGCGGAGAAGACGCCCGATGACGAGGGGGCGGAAACCGCCCAACCGGCGGTGCGGCTCGCTCCCCGCGAGATCGACGTCCTCTCCTGCGCCGCCCTCGGACAGACCAATGCCGAGATCGCGGAGGGACTGGGGCTGCGCGAGGGAACGGTGAAGGCCTACCTCTCCAGCGCGATGTCGCGCCTCTCGGCGGCGACGCGGCACGCCGCGGTCGTGCGGGCACGGCGCGCGGGCCTTCTGCCCTGACTCGCTTCCGCCACCTCCCTTCTGCCGGCGCGATTCCGCATTCCGCTCGCTCCCGTCCCCTGCTGTTGCGAATTCCTCCTCGAGAGGGATGTCGCATTCCATCGGCATTCGAGATGATTTACGGAATTCTCCTCCGCCTCTTTCACGCCGATGGCGATCACGAGGATATGAGATTCCTGAATTAATTTGCGCAATCCTTTTCGCGCGTTCTATTCTGAATTCCATGGCACAGCGCATTACATATCAGCTCGTCGATGACCTCGACGGATCGGTTCTGGCCGAGGGCGAGGGGACCACCGTCTCCTTCTCCCTGAATGGCACCGCGTACGAGATCGATCTCACGAACGCCCACGCAGAGGAACTGCGTACGCTGCTCGCCCCGTATGTCGCCGCGGGCCGGCGGACCGGTTCCGGAGCGGGCGCGCGCAGCACCACCGCCCCGCGCACCCGCGCGAGCGGGAAGAACGCCGATACGCCGAAGATCCGCGCCTGGGCGGTGGAGAACGGCTATGAGCTCTCCGAGCGGGGGCGCATTCCCGCCTCGATCGTCGAGGCCTACCGCGCCGCGCACTGAGAGGTCCTTTCCTACGCCTCCCTCACGACCCGACTACACTGTTTCGAGCGCCTCCGTAGCTCAGCAGGATAGAGCAGCCCTCTCCTAAAGGGCAGGTCGCAGGTTCGAATCCTGTCGGGGGCACACGCGAGTGAGGCGAGTGAAGAGGAAGCCCGCTTCCTCTTCCGAGCCGATCGAGCGTGTCGAGCGTCGTAGGCGCGAGCACGTCGGGGGTTTCCCCGCGTCTGCGGGGTAGCACCGACTACACCTCCCGATCGAGCGTGTCGAGCGTCGCCGGCGCCGGCACGTCGGCCGTTTCCCGGCGGCTGCAGGGTCATCGCCCGCCCCCATCGGCTGAGCAAAGCGTCGCCTTTTGCACCGTGCACGGATTCTGCTTCTCGCTTCGGCCGTGTGCACCGGCCCGGTGCGGATCGGTCGGCGTGCGACCGGGGAGCGCCGCCCCGCGGGAGGAGAAGAGGGCCAGCCGGGGAGACGGCGAAGCCGGACACCCCCTCAGGGATGTCCGGCTTCGTGAAGATCGTGCGGTGGTCTCAGCCTGCGTTCGCGTTGAGCCAGTTCAGCGGCTCGACGAGACCGCCGTTGACCCGGACCTCGAAGTGCAGGTGCGCACCGTAGGAGTTGCCGGTGTTGCCGACGAGCCCGATGACCTGACCGGCGTTGACGTACTGCCCCGGCGAGACGACATAGGAGCCGGAGATCATGTGGGCGTAGGTGGTCTCCACGGCCTGACCGCCCAGGTTGTGCATGATGACCACCGCGGTGCCGTATCCGCCGTAGCCGTTCTGCGCCGTGGTGACCACGCCGGAGGCCGCCGCGAAGATCGGCGTGCCCTCGCCGGGGAACATGTCCAGGCCCTGATGGTTGCGCCCCGCGCCCAGTCCATCGCCGAGGCTGCCGCCGTTCACCGGCCAGCGCACCTCTCCCGAGCCGGGGGCCACCATCGAGAGGTCGATGTTGTAGGAGCGGCTGCCGCCGCTGCTCGCTGCCGCGGCGGCAGCGGCTGCCGCAGCCTCCTGGGCCTTCTTCTCGGCGATCTCATCGGCGGAGGTCGCGGTGTACACGCCCCGGTCGAGGGGGTCCCCCACGACCTCGGAGGCCACGACGAGCGACTGGGCGTCGTCCTGGGCGATCTCCTGCAGTGATGCGGCGGCGTTCACGCCGCCGGCCGAGGTCGAGGCGTACGCCGGCAGGGCGACGGCGGCGACGAGAGCACCGACCGCGCCGAAGATGGCGACGGATCGAAGCGGTTTCACCAGGCTCCGTGCACGGAACCGGGGTCGAGCGGGATCTCCGGGGACCTCTTGCGGCGTCGGGACGCTCTCGGACCGGGTCACGGCTTCGTACTCTGCAGGCAAAAGTCTTCCCTCCGTGCCTGCGCGCTCGGGTAGCGCGGGCTCGTCGACACTCTGCTTCTCGGGCACATGCTCGGGTACGTTGTGCGTTTCTCCCCGCAGCGGCGACGAGCCTGAAGGCTACCCCCGCGGTTCATCGTCAGCGGATGATATTTCACTGGCGACTCGAACGAGGCTACCCGAAGATAACGATTCTGTCACCCTGAGAACCTGGCAATCGTCCGACAGGGACCGGGCTGTGGAGGGCGAGTCCGTGCCGTTCAGCGCTCGCCCGGAAGCGACTCGAGGAAGATGTGCGACGCCAGTTCGATGGGCAGCTCGAGCCCTTCCTCGTTCCCGTCCATCTCGATCAGCACGTAGCCCTCGCTGAACCGGAAGCGGCCCTGGGCGCCGGGGACCACGCCCGCCTCCTTCAGCTGCTCGAGCAGCTCGGGATCCACCTGTGCCGGCTCGGCCAGACGACGCACGATGCCCTCGACGGGCTCGGTCGCGCGGTTGAGGCGCTCCACCAGACCCGTGACGCCTTCGGCGAAGGTCCGCGAACCGGTGTCCCCGAGCTGGTCCAGCCCCGGGATCGGGTTGCCGTACGGGGACTCGGTGGGGTGGCCGAGGAGCTCGACGAGGCGCCGCTCGACCTGCTCGCTCATCACGTGCTCCCAGCGGCAGGCCTCCTCGTGGACGAACGCCCAGTCCAGACCGATGATGTCCGAGAGCAGACGCTCGGCCAGACGATGCTTGCGCATGACGTCGACGGCCTTGCGGCGCCCGCTGTCGGTCAGCTCCAGCGTGCGGTCCTCCGAGACGATGACAAGACCGTCCCGCTCCATGCGGCCGACGGTCTGCGACACCGTGGGGCCCGAATGCCCCAGACGCTCGGAGATGCGCGCACGCAGGGGAACGATGTTCTCCTCCTCCAACTCGAGGATCGTGCGCAGATACATCTCTGTGGTGTCGATGAGATCAGTCATGGGGGCCTCCGCTCGCGGTAAGGCAAGCCTACCGTCCAAAATCGGCGCAGGGAGGGTTCTAGACTGAGAGGCATGGCAATCGAGATTCCCCGCGACCTTCTGCCCGTCGACGGCCGTTTCGGCTGCGGTCCCTCCAAGGTGCGCGCCGCCCAGCTGCAGGCCCTGGTCACCGAGGGAGCCGGCATCCTCGGCACCTCTCACCGCCAGGCGCCGGTGAAGAACCTCGTGGGCAGCGTCCGCGAACGGCTCGCCTCGCTCTTCCGGCTTCCCGAGGGCTACGAGATCATCGTCGGCAACGGCGGCTCGACCGCTTTCTGGGACGCGGCCGCCTTCGGCCTGATCGAGAACCGCAGCCAGAACCTGGTCTTCGGCGAGTTCGGCGGCAAGTTCGCCAAGGCCGCGAAGACCCCCTGGCTCCAGGCTCCGGATGTGCGCAACGCGGAGCCGGGCTCGCGCGCCGAAGCCGAGGTCGTCGAGGGCGTGGACGTCTACGCCTGGCCGCACAACGAGACCTCCACGGGCGTCGCCGCTCCGATCACCCGCGTCGAGGCTGCGGGCGCGCTCACCGTGATCGACGCGACCAGCGCGGCCGGCGGCATCGACTTCGACGTGACCCAGGCGGATGTCTACTACTTCGCCCCGCAGAAGAACCTCGGGTCCGACGGCGGCCTCTGGTTCGCGGCGGTCTCGCCGGCGGCCATCGAGCGGATCGAGCGGATCGCCGCATCGGACCGCTACATCCCCGAGTTCCTCAGCCTGAAGAACGCCGTCGACAACTCGCGGCTCAATCAGACGCTGAACACCCCTGCCGTCACCACCCTGCACCTCCTGGACAGCCAGCTCGGCTGGATCCTGGACAACGGCGGGCTCGGCTGGGCCGCGGCCCGTACCGCGGAGTCCTCGCAGGCGCTGTACGACTGGGCCGAGGCGACCGCGGTCACCACGCCGTATGTGACGAATCCCGATCACCGCTCCCCGGTCGTGGCGACCATCGACTTCGACGATTCGGTGGACGCCGCCGCCGTCGCCAAGACGCTGCGCGCCAACGGCGTCGTCGACACCGAGCCGTACCGCAAGCTCGGCCGCAATCAGCTGCGCATCGCGACGTTCGTCTCGATCGAGCCCGACGATGTCCGCCAGCTGATCCGCTGCATCGACTTCGTGCTCGAGAACAGCTGATCGTTCCGACGCGAAAGGCGCGGTCCTCCGGAGAGGAACCGCGCCTTTCGCGTCGGGGGCCGCTTCTCCACGTCCAGAGCCCCCGCCGGACGTTTCGACGGGCTCGGCAGCCGGTCGAGGCGGACGCATGCGTCCCCACCCGACCCCACCACGAGACGTCCGACCTCACGAGAACGGCGATGCCGGGCTGGGCCGGCGAAGCTCAGCCCCTCGCCTACTCGTCGTCGTCGGAGACGTCCGCTTCCTCATCGTCGGCAGCGTCATCGTCGTCGACCGACACGTCGTCCTCGTCGAGGTCGACGTCATCGGCGTCCAGCTCGAAATCGAAGTCCAGCCCGTCGTCGTAGTCGTCGTCGATGTCGCGCTGATCCGTGAGGTCGTCCTCATCGTCCTCATCGGAGTCCTCTTCGGCGTCGGCGGCCGCGGCTGCCTCCTCCGCCAGCCGGGCGGCCTGCGCCCGGTACTCCGCCAGGCGATCGGCCCACGGCACCCATTCCGGCGCCACCAGCGCACCGTCGCCCGGCAGCAGCTCGATCTCCAGGACGGTCGGCTCGGCGTCGCCGACGGCGGCGAGCGTCACGGTCCAGTACCAGCCCGGGTAGCCCGGGAGGCGGTTCTCGAAGCGCAATGAGACCGGCCCACCCTCCTCCAGAAGGTATCCGGCGGGCGGACCCACGGTGGAGGCCGGGGTGATCTCGTGCAGCGCGGCGAGCGCGAGGTCCCGCGCGTCGATGAGCCGGGGGTCGGCGCCGGCCTCGTCCGGAGCGGGGGCATCCGCGGCGTCCGTCACGGCGTCCGCGGCGGGCGCGATGGTCTCCCCGGCGGGAGCCGGCGCGTCGTCCTCGCGGGGGGTCTCAGGCGTCGAGGTCATCGGCGACCTTGCGCAGCACGGCGGCGACCTTGCGGCTGTGACCGGATGACGGATAGTGGCCGCGGCGCAGGTCGGCGCCGATGTCGTCGAGCAGCTTCACGAGGTCCTCGACGATGACCGCCATGTCATCGGCGGGCTTGCGCTTGGCCTTGGCGAGGCTCGGCGGCGCCTCGAGGACGCGCACCGACAGCGCCTGCGGGCCGCGGCGGCCGTCCGCCATCCCGAACTCGAGCCGGGTGCCCGCCTTGACCGCGGCCCCCGGGGGCAGGGCAGTGGCGTGCAGGAAGACGTCCTGGCCGTCATCGGTGGTGATGAAGCCGAACCCCTTCTCGTCGTCGTAGAACCTGACCTTGCCGGTGGGCATGGGAGAACCTCGCTGTGTGATGGTGCCGGTGCCGCGGGTGCGCGACCTCTCCAGACTACCCGCAGTGAGGGAGGTACGAGGGTGCTCGCACCCTCCCACCGAGCGAACAAGGGGTGACGCGCACCGCGCGGACCACCCGCAATGAGTGAGGCAGTGACGATGCTCGCATCCCTCTGCCGAGCGCGCTGAGGTCGGAGACGCAGGGCGCCGACTACCCGCAGCAGACGAGACCGGGGATGCCCCCGCCCTCGCGCAGGATGGGCGAAGCGCCCGGGGGCGCCCGCACCCGACGATCCACGCCCGCGGTACCGTGGGCGTGTGCCGACCATGCTGATCACCCTCGGGCGCCTCATGGCGACCCACGGGCTGCTGCTGGTCGCGATCTATCTCGCGGGAGAGCTCGGCCGGTATGCGCTGGTCGAGTCGATCGGCTATGTCGGCGCGTATTCGGCCGTCGCCGGCGCACTGCTCTTCCCGCTCATCATGCTCGTCCGCCTGTTCGCCCTGGTGGCGATGCTCCTCTTGCTGCGCGACGGCCTCCGCGGCCTCGCCGTGGTCGCCCCGCTGCCCCCGCGGGGCCGGGCCCGGCGGGCCGCGTTCTTCGCGGCGATGCTCGGCTCGGTACTCGCCTTCGCGGTGTTCTACAGTGCGCGCGGCTACCTGCAGGACGACTTCCTGGACTACCAGCGCCGTGTGCTGGAGGTCACCACGGGGCTCGTGGCGCAGGAGGCC